>JAIOAS010000065.1 GCA_019873725.1 Chloroflexota bacterium
GGGTTGTGCTTTAACGAGAGTTGCCTGGCCGTGGTGTTCCTCGAAGGCGGAATCCAGACCTTGCCTATGCAACTTGCCAAATTCACGCAAGCATACGAAAATCTGTACCCGCCGGGCATGGTGAACATCTTCGACCGGTTGAACGAAGCGGTCAAAATGAGCGGTACGTTTTTAATCATTCTGCCCCTGCTGGTGATGTATTTCGTCTTGCAGAGGTGGTTTGTCGAATCTATCGAAAGGTCGGGTTTGACTGGTGAATAGAACAGGATTCTTATATTCAGGTCATTGGACGCAGATTTTCGCGGATTCACGCAGATTCCCTTCTGTTATCTGCGAAAATCTGCGTGAATCTGCGTCCAAAAACGGGACTTGTAAGTCCCGTAAAGTGCGCTTTGTCCATGGGGTTTTAGTTTCGGCGCTGCTGCTTGCCGCGTGTACTGCATCGTCCACGCCTGCACCACCGACACCGACCGTGATGCTTGCGCCGCCCGCTACTTCAACCTTCACGCCGTCCCCCACGCCGGAGCCGCCTGCGATTGAGGACATCATCGCCTTCGAGATGAAAGGCGCGTTCGACTTTTTCTGGGAGCAGGCCAACACGGACGCGACCAGCCCCGGCTACGGCTTGATCCGCGACCGCTACCCCGGCTCCGAGGGCATCGCCAGCATCGCCTCGGTGGGCTTTGGGCTGACGGCTTACGTTATCGGTGTCGAGAAGGGCTACATCACCCAGCAGGAAGGCTACGAGCGGGCCGCGGGCACTCTGGACACCTTGCTTGGCATGGAACGCACCGAGGGCTTCTACTATCACTTCGTCAACATGAGCACCGGCAAGCGCGCCTGGAACAGCGAGGTTTCCAACATCGACACGGCGATTCTGCTGATGGGCGTGCTGACCGCCGGTGAGTATTTCGGCGGCGATGTGGCCGTCAAGGCCGAGCAAATCTACGCCGACGTGAACTGGCCCTGGTTTGTGGACCCGGCCCGTTCGATGTTCTATATGGCCTACCGCCCCGAAAAAGGCTTCGAGGGGCACTGGGACTTTTACGCCGAGCAACTGATGCTCTATGTGCTGGCTGCCGGTTCGGACACCTATCCTCTGGACGAAAAACCCTACTACACGTTCACCCGCCATTACGGCAAATACGGGGAAGGGCAGCCTTTCATCCACTCGTGGTTCGGCTCGATTTTCACCTACCAGTACAGCCACGCCTGGATTGACTTTCGCGGATACGTGGATAAAAAGGGCGTGAATTGGTTCGACAATTCCGTCGAGGCGTCGCTGGCGCACTACCGCTTTGCGACGGCTATGGACGCCAAGTACGAGACGCTAGGCCCCGACGCCTGGGGCTTGAGCGCCTGCGACGGGCCAAACGGCTACGAGGGGCGCTATGGCGCGCCGCCTTCCGGCTACGACAACAAGGCGCATGTCATTGATGACACCATCCCGCCTGCGGGCGCCATCGGCTCGATCATCTTCACGCCCGAACAGACGCAGCAGGCCATGCGCAACTACTACACGCTGGAGCCACTGAAGGGACGTTACGGCTTCAAGGATGCCTACAATCTGACCGAAAACTGGTTCGCCAGCGACGTGATCGGCATTGATAAAGGCATCTCGTTGCTGATGCTGGCGAACTACGAAAACGACACCGTACACCAGGTTGCGATGCGCAACCTTCACATCCAGCAAGGATTGGCGCGTCTGGGTTTGGTGAAGCCGTAGTGCTTGTTCTACAAAAGCTGTGGTCGGTCTCCGACCACGCCGCCGCAGAGACAGGCTCTGGCGGGTGCGATCAGAGACCGGCCCGACCAAGAGAAACGACTATCTGACTAACGACTATCTGACTGACGACTACCCGACTAACGACTATTAGACTACCTTCAGGAGAAACTATGCCGACCATCAAAGACGTGGCGCGTCGCGCCGGAGTAAGCATCACTGCCGCCTCGTATGCCCTGAACGCTACGGGCACCATCAGCGAGGAGACGCGCCAGCGTATCCTGCAGGCCGCCGAGGAAATCAACTATCATCCCAACGCTTTCGCCCGCCATCTCAAAAAGCGCAAGTCACGCACGATTGGCGTGTTTATCACGCGCTTCAGCGGTGCCTTTTACGAAGACATCCTGGAGGGCATCCACGAGGCTGTCCTGCAAACCGACTACGACCTCATCGTTTGCCCGGAGAGCCAGGTCGAACGCAGAATCTTGACCCATCGGCAGGTGGACGGGGCCATCGTCTTCGACTCCAAGATTGACAGCGACCTGGTCCTCAAGCTGGCGGCGCCGACGTTCCCTATCGTCGTGCTGGATCGCCATCTGGAGGCGGATTACGTCTTTCCCTTGCTGATTGACAACCGGCGCGGTGTGGTGGAAGCCTTCGATCACCTGTACCGCCAGGGATTGCGCCGTCTGGCTTATGTGGCGGGTGCGCTGGATTCTCTCGACAACGCTGAACGCACCGAGACTTTCTTGAGCGAGGCGGCCAAACACAATCTGACCGTCGCCGTCTACCAGGGCAACTTCTTTGAAAAATCGGGCTACGACGCGGCCCAGACCTGCATCGCCGGCGGGAATTTGCCCGAAGCGGTTTTCTGCGCCAACGACCAAATGGCGATTGGCTTCATCAAAGCGATGAAAGAACACGGTCTCAAAGCGCCTGACGATATCGCCATCGTAGGCTTTGACGACATTCGGATTGCACAGTATATGCAGCCGACGCTTTCTACCATCGGCGCTTCGCGTTTCTTGTGGGGGCTGACTGCCGCAACCTGGCTGTTCGACTACCTGGACAACGGGCAATTGCCAGAACTGTTCCGCATTCCCACGGCGTTCATCCAGCGCGAATCCTCGCTCAAGTATCCCGTTTTTTTGTCAACGGATGAAACGCATTGATAGGAAAAAAATCCGTTCAAATCCGTTCAATCCGTTGACATTTTTGAAGGAGTTTGCTATGAGCCGATTTTACGCCGCCGGGGGATTGTTCTGGGTTGACGAGCAGCCTGTCCTGTTGCAGGCCGGTGAATTCCACTACTTTCGCACCCCCGCCGACCAATGGCCGCACCGCCTGGGTTTGCTGCAAGCCGCCGGTTTCAACGCCGTCGCCAGCTACATCCCCTGGCTATGGCACCAACCCTCGCCCGGCGCGCCGGATTTCGACGGGCGCACGCACCCGCTGCGCGACCTGTCCGGCTTCCTCGACCTGGCCCACGCGCTAGGGCTGTACGTCATCGCCCGGCCCGGCCCCTACATCATGGCCGAAACCATCAACGAGGGCATCCCGCCGTGGGTGTTCGCGCACTATCCCCAGATCGCCTTCATCAACCAACACGGGCAGGCGCAGAATCTCGCCAGTTACCTGCACCCGGATTTTCTACGCTGCGCCGCCGCCTGGTATGAAGCCGTGTTCGACGTGCTCGCCCCGCGCCAGATCACGCACGGCGGCCCCATCGTGCTGGTGCAACTGGACAACGAAATGGGCATGATGCAGTGGGTCAGGAACATCTTCGACCTCAACCCCGACACGCTGGCGCGCTTTGCGGCTTACTTGCAGCAGACCTATGGCGATACCCTCCCCGACCGCTATCCCTTCGACAACCTGCCGGAAGCTATACGCCGGCAACTCGCTCTGCCCCATGCTCCTTCTGTGAGCCGCCTCGTCGCCGACTATCGCCGCTTCTACCGCCGTTATCTGCGCGACTATGCCGCTTTTCTGCTCGACACGGCGCGCGCCCACGGGTTGGACGTGCCGCCCGTCATCAACATCCACGGCTTCGGCAACGGCGGCAAGACGTTCCCCATCGGCCTCTCGCAACTGATCGAGGTGATGAGGCTCGACGGCGTTATCAGCGCGACGGACGTGTATCCCCTGACCATCGGCGAGGGCAACCTCCACCACATTTTGCTGGTCAACGCGATGACGGCGGCCTTACAGAACCCGCAGCAACCGCTGTTCTCCATCGAATTCCAGGCCGGCGGCAACCAGGACTTCGGCAGCGGGCAGACATCTTTGTATGACCTGCACGCCCGCTTGAGCCTCGCCTGCGGGATGCGCGCCTTCAACCATTATCTGTTCTGCGACGGCGAAAACGACCCGCTCCTGAGTCCCGTCAAACGTCACGATTGGGGACATCCGGTGCGCAAGGACGGGACGCTGCGCCGCCACTACCACCGCTACCCGCAGCTTTCGCGCGTCCTGGCCGCCTACGGTGACGCCCTGACGCGCGCCCGACCCGAAACCGTCACAGCCATCGGCTTCCGGCTGAACGATTTTATGACCGAGGTGAATCTCCCCGCCACGCAAGCCGCAACCGACATCCTGACCCACCAGCGGGACGTCATCCTGTTCGACTTCATCGCCCGTGGTCTGGCCCTGACGCATCGTCCCTTCGTCGCACTGGACCTTTGCCGCGCCGTGCTGGAAGTCACTCGCCATCCACTGCTGTGGGTGATGCTCGATCACACCTGCGATGCAGCGGTGCAGCGCAAGCTTGTGGACTACGTCGAGTCCGGTGGGAAGCTCGTCATCGTCGGACGATTGCCCCGTGAGGATGAAAACGGGTATCCCTGCACACTTCTGCGGGATGCCCTGGGCGTCCTTACGGTGAACGGTGATCCGCCGTTCACTTCGCGCCTGATCACGGCCTTCGACCATGGCGACGTGCCGGTTTCCTTTATGGAGACTTACACCGGTGCCTTCGACGAGGTCTGGGCGACCTGTGAAGGCGCGCCGGTGGGGTTCACCCGTCATTTGGGGCAGGGGACTGTGATGTTGCTCGGCGCTGCTCTCGCCGCCAACACGCTCGAAGACCTGGACATCGTGGAGCAGATCGCTTCGCGCATGGGCTGCGAGCCGCTCTTCACGCTCGGCGACTGGGCCGACGTCCACCTCAGCCGAGGGGAGTGCGGCAGCTTCCTGTTCGCCAACAACTACCAGGACGACCCGGTGGAGACGACCGTGGCCTCTCGCGGTGAGGTGCTATTCGGCGGGCATCCTGTGCACCTGCCGGCCCGCCGCGGATTGATCCTGCCGCTGGAATGGCAACTCAGGCCGGGCATCACGCTGCACTACGCCACCGCCGAAGTCACCGGCATCAGTGAAGCCGCCACCGGCCTGACGATCACCTTTTCGCAAGACACCTTCTGGGCCGAGCTGACGGCGCCGGGCTATGCTTGCGCGCAGGCCATCCCTGCGCCGTCTGGCGTCGGGGAGCGATACATCATTCACGGCACAGAGGGTTTCATTCGGTTGGTTACACTGCTCTATCTCAAAACCCCCGCAACGCCGTACTCTGCCTCTTCGGCAACCCTGCCTTAGGCAGCCGCTTCAGCACCACATACTCAAGGCCGTGTTTCTCACAGAACGCGCGCTTCTCCGGCCGGTCGCCGTCCTCATTCACCGCATAGATGTCCGGCTTGATCCTGGCAATCTCCGGTTCGGCGTCCAGCCATCCATGCCCCGAGGAGATCAGCGCCTGTTTGACGTAGCGGATGGAGTGCACCATGTAGCGGCGCTCATTCTGCGGAAACAAGGGGTGTCCCTCACCTTTCAGCAGCTTGATGTTGTCATCATGCCCAACAACAACGTACAAATCGCCTAACGCTGCCGTCTCCTCGAAGAACCGCACATGGCCTGAATGGAGCCAGTCGAAGCTGCCCGTGACGACCACCTTTTTTCGCAGGGGACGATCCTCATCGGCTTCGAACGATGTCGTAGGAAAATGTCGCAGGGCATCCTCTCCCACGACATAGTACGCTATGCCTCGCGCCTCGCAGTATGATCGCTTTTGGCTACTGTCGCCCATTTCATCCACCACCCACACGTCCGGCTGGATAGCGGTGATTGAGGATATGACATCCCGCTCGGTATGTCCCGTGATTAGCGTCAGCGCATCAACGTACCGTAGGGCTTCCAGCATGTATATCCGCTCCGCTTGCGGGAATTTCGGCTGCTGTCCCTTTATCTTTTGTATGGTCTCGTCAGACCACAACAGCACGTGCAGACTTCCCAGCTTCGACGCCTCTTCCAGGAATCGAAAGTCACGCGCTCTCAGATCATCAAAACTTCCTGTGACGATGGCTTTCTTCATGGCTATCTTTTATCTCGCAACCTTGACCTTCACATGAAACGATCCCGGTACCTCTTCTTCCGACACGACGTAGATATACCCACCGCCACAGCCGGAGTACATCGCCCCTGCATACCGGGATTGATAGTAGCCCAGGAGCGCCATCAAATCGACGTTAAGGGTTGGGTGCCGCACCGTATGGGGCAGGATAGCCTCCCAGCATTTCATACACTCGTTCATCGAAGCACCCAGCCTCTCTGTATCTCGGGATATGATGGCGTCGAAGCAATCTTTGCCCGACTGCCCCAGCCGTTCGATCCATTCGGGGACCAAATTCTTCTCTCCCAGCGGGTTATAGCCGGGAGGTCGTTGCGCAACGGGAATCATGTGCACCACATTCTCCAACCAACGGGCGATGGCGGGATCGTTATTCGATTCGACATGCACGGGAAAGTAACCGCCTTCATACGCGAAATCGTAGTCGAGCCGGTTGATGCCGGGATAAACGATACCGGCCATGTCCTGCGATCCCGATGGCGCTTCTTTCCCTGTGTTCTCGGCGGCATATAGCTCCCGCATCAGTTGCTCCGGGTCTGCATCCGGGAGTTTGTTGCCCCACAAGGCCATGGCGATGTTGCGCGTACTGGTCCCCATCCCACACCGATCCATAAAACGGCAGGTGGGTTCCACTGCCACTACGACCATCGAGCCGGGCGGCGAAGGATTGTGCTGCGACACGAATGGCTGATCAATCCACCCACCCGCAAATGCCATACGGTAGGGAAGAAGGCCGATAATGTCGGTGAGTAAGTTGGTATCTTTCACGTTCGCATATCTCCGGGAAACAGGAAATTGCACCGCGGAGTACACCGAGAACGCAGAGACTTTTTAAGATTTCTCGGCGTTCTCCGCGATCTCGGCGGTAGAATCCTTTTGGGCTTGCGGCTTGTCTGGCTCAGGCCAGGGTCACCCGCAAGCACTGCGCGTACTCGCACGGTTTTTGTTCCGGTAGATCAACCGCCAGGCCACGCACGGTCTGGGTAAACGGGACCGGGCCGGCGCCCAGCAGCGTCACATCAACCACTTTGCCCACACGACCCTGTGCCAGGCTGCGCACGACGGTCTTGCCGCCCTCCGGCCACTTCATCTGGAAGGCGTAGACGGTCTGGCCTTTGGCGGTAAAGCGGAAATCCTCAATCGTCCAGGGGACCGCATCCTCGCGGAAGCCCTCGATGATGACGGATGCCGGCCCTTCGCCGGATACCTGCCACGGGCGCGTGCCGTAGATGCCCTCGCCGTTGACCTTGATCCACGCTGCCATTCGCTCTAGCAGGTACGTACACTCATCGTCGAGTGTGCCATCGGGGCGCTGCGGGATATTCAGTAGCAGGTTCCCGTTCTTGCTGACGATGTCCACGAGCATCTCGGCGACTTGCTTGGGCGTCTTGTACACATCGCGGACGTTGTAGAACCAGTCGCCAACGCTGGTATCGGTCTGCCAGACGTAGGGGAAAATGTCAGGCCGCTGGCTGCGCTCGATGTCGAAGACGCCCACCGACAGCACATCGACATTCTTGTCCTTCTGCGTGTACACTGCCTGATTGACGCCGCCATGCCGCCGCGCGCTGCTGTTGTACAGATGCGCGATGGCGTGCAGGCCGTAGTCCCCAAACGGCACGCCGCCGTCGGAGTAGAGCAGATCGGGCTGGTAGTTGTCAATCAACTCTTTGACGTAGGTATACCATTTCTCATGCCACCACGGATTGCTGGTATACCATTCGCCGTCCTCCCATCCTTTGGCGCCTCGGTTGGGCAGATACAGGTCTTCGTAGGCCGGGTCATTGCCGTCATAAGGGACACCCGCGTATGGTCCGGCTTTGTCGGCGCCTTTGTTGGGGACGTACCAGCTAAACGTCGCGCCGATGTGTTCGGAGAAGCCAAAGGGCAGCCCGTGCGCCTGCGCCGCATCTTTCCACAGTTGGAGGATGTCCTTTTGCGGCCCCATGTTGACCGCATTCCACCGGTGCTGCGTGGAATTCCAGTTGTGGAAATTGTCGTGATGCGCCGCCTGCGCCACAAAGTACCGCGCCCCGGCTGCCACGTACAACGCCATCAAGCCGTCGGGGTCGAACTTCTCCGCCTTCCATAACTGCACCACGTCCTTGTAGCCGAACTTCGACGGATGCCCGTACTTGCGCAGGTGATAGCGGTACTGGTCTGAGCCCTCGACGTACATCTGCCGGGCATACCAGTCACCGTACATCGGCACCGACTGCGGCCCCCAGTGCGACCAGATACCGAACTTGGCATCGCGGAACCACTCCGGACATTGAAACTGCCGCAACGACTCCCACGTGGGCGCAAAAGGCCCGGATTCAATGGTCATGTCTACCATATAGACCTCCTGGTTTCAAAAACTGCGAACGGTAATGCGTAATGCGTAATACGTAATACGTAATGAGTAATGAGTAACAAGTCACCTATTACTCTTTACTCTTCACTCTTTACTCTTTACTCTTTACTCTTTACTCCTGCACCGTGTGCTTCCCGGCTTTGCGGTTGTAGTACTGTTGTTCGATCCAGGCATAGGTCTTCGCCAGCCCTTCGCGGAAGGGAGTTTTGGGCTCCCAGCCGAGCACCTGCAGGATGAAAGTGTTGTCGCTATTGCGCCCGGCGACGCCGCGCGGCGCATTCAAGTCGTAATGCCGTTCTAGCTTCACGCCGCCGATCTCCTCGGCGAGGCTGACGAGGGTGTTGATGGAAATCAACTCGCTCGACCCCAGGTTGATGGGCGTGGCGATCAAGGCATCGCAGTGCATAATCATATCGATACCTTTGACACAATCGTCGATGTACATAAAACTGCGCGTCTGGTGACCGTCACCCCAGATGGTGATTTCGTGCTTGCCGGTGTCCTTTGCCTCGATCACCTTGCGGCAGATGGCCGCCGGCGCCTTCTCGCGTCCGCCGTCCCAAGTCCCGAACGGCCCATAAACATTGTGGAAACGGGCGATCGCCGTCTTGAGGCCGCGCTCCGCCCAATACTCCTGGCAGAACATCTCGGACATCAGCTTTTCCCACCCGTAGCCGCGCTCGGCCATAGCGGGGTAGGCGTCGGACTCTTTGAGCGCGCGCACGTTGGGATCTTGCTGCAAGGTGACGTTGTAGGCACACGCCGACGAGGAGAAAAAGTAGCGGTCAACACCTGCCCGGTAGGCCGCTTCGATCATGTGCGTGTTGATGAGGATGCTGCGCAGACATTCCACGCGGAAGCGCTCGATAAATCCCATCCCGCCCATGTCCGCCGCCAGGTTGTAGACTTCCGTCGCTCCCTCGACCGCACGGACACAGTTGTCATACTCGCTCAAGTCCATACATAGACTCTCCACACCTTCCACCCGCTGATACCATTTGGGCAGCGGTTTCTTATCTACGGCGCGGATGCGGGTGAAACCCTGATCATGAAAGTACCGGGTCAGCGCCCCGGCAATGAACCCCCCGGCGCCGGTGATGACGATCAAATCGTCCTTTTTCAGGACGTCCTTGGCTATGCGATTCTTATTCATTAAACTCATCCTCCTCAAAAATGGATATAGTCAGCAGATTCTAACGGTTTTAGCAGATTATCTGCTGTAAACCGGCCGGAAATATGCTCAATCGATTCAATCTGCTGATACAAAAGGCAACTTTACCATGCGAGTCGTATACCATACACCATACTTGATTAAGATATACGGTTCGCCCGCAAAGGCGCGAACCGTATATCCCCCCGTGCTTGTCGTCAGTAGGCGCAATCTGCGAACATCAGTAGAGTACGTTTTGTGCTTCTTCGCTATCGATGTTATTCTTGTCCACCATGATGAACCCGGTGTCCACAAAGTGTTCAACCGTCTTGCCCTCGATGGCGACTTCGTAGGCGGTCTTGACTCCCAGGTATCCCATATTGAAGGAGCTTTGCACAGCGATGGCCTGGAGCGTCCCGTTCCTGACCATCTCCTGCAGGACTTGGTTGCCGTCGAATCCGATGGCTACGATCTTCCCTGCCAGGCCCGCCTGCTCGATCGCGCGGCCCATGCCGATGGCGGTCGGCTCGTTAGCGCCGAAGATACCCACCAGGTCGGGGTTAGCGACGAGGACGTTTGTGGTCTGGTCGAGTGCGGTCGGCATATCGGCGTTGGAGTATTGTTTCGTCACGATCTCCAAATGCGAGTTCTTGGCGATATAGTCCTCAAATCCGCCCACACGCCCGATTTCCGAGCCGACGCCGGCCACGTAGGACATAATGGCGATTTTGCCGCTGTCACTGCCGGTTTTGGCCTTGACTTCCTCAATCAACCGCGCGGCGCAGGCGCGTCCTGCTGCGTCATTGTCGGTGGCGAGGAAGGACACATAATTGTCCTCCGGCCCGGCGAGCAGCGAGTCGATAATCACGACGGGGATGCCGGCCGCCTTGGCCTTTTCCACCGGCGCGATGAGGGCGTTCACATCCGAAGGGGCGAGCACAATCGCCTTGACGCCGCGGTCAATCGCGCTCTCGACGATGTTGATTTGCTCGTTGATGTGGCTCTCAGACTGAGCACCCAGGAAGGTGACCGAGAGCTTGGGCGTCTTTTGCTTCAGCTCGGCCTGGGCGGCAAAAGCCCCGGTCTGCACATTCTGCCAGAAGCTGGAGTTGCTGGTCTTGACGATGACGGCAATCTCAATCGGGCCTTCCTTCTCAACTTCGACTTCCTTGACGACTTCCTTGGTCACGTAGACCACTTCGGGTTCCGCGGTCGGGCGGGTGCAGCTAACCAGGAGCGCCACGAAAATCAAACTTAACACAATTCTAAAAAGCTTCATTTCTATCTCTCCTTTCTGTTTTCTAATCCAGCCCATACTGACTGGGTCCGGCATCTGCACGTTCAGGCGCGCGCCTCGGCGTGCAGACGTGCGGGGGCCGTTGTTTTATTTGCGACCTCTAAGCTGATCAACCGTCACTGCGCCAATGACGACAAGTCCGATAACAATCTGTTGCATAAAGTAGTTCGCGCCTGCCATTGTCAGGCCTACCGTGAGGATGCCGATGATAAACGACCCGATCACCGTCCCGCCCACCGTGCCCACGCCGCCCATCAGGCTCGTGCCGCCGATGACGGCGGAGGCAATGGCGTTCATCTCGTAGCCCGTCGCACTGTTGGGCTGGGAGGTAACCATCCGTGAGGCAAGGATAATGCCGACCAGGGCCGAAAGCAGGCCGCAAAAGACATAGTTGATCATCTTGACCTGATTGACCTTGATCCCCGAAAGCCGCGCTGCTTCTTGATTCGAGCCGATGGCATACGTGTACCGCCCCAACCGGGTTCGACTGAGGATAAAGCCAAAGATGAGGGCCACTGCGATCATAATCAGCACCGGATAGGGGATGCCGGGGAATTGTGGCCCCGTTCCAAAGACGGTGCCGTTGCCCAGCTTGCCGAAGTCTTGTGGTGCCGGCCACGCATTGGCGTTTGTAATCGTAAGAGCAACGCCCCGCGTGACCATCATAGTACCCAGCGTCGCAATGAACGGCGGCAGCTTCAAGCGAGTGATCATCAGCCCGTTGAGCAGCCCGGTAACGACACCGACACACAGACCGATGACCATGCTAAGCCAGATCGGCAGTCCGGCGCGCGCAGCGATCACGGCGATTGTACCGGAGAAAGCCACGACTGAACCGATAGAGAGGTCAATGCCTCCGGTGATGATGACAAAGGTGACACCGATGCCCATCAGCGTGATCGTGCTGGTCTGCAAGGCCAGGCTGAGGATGCTGCGCATCGTGAAAAAGTTCCGCGCCGTTAACGAAAAGAACGTAAACAACACGATGACAGCAGCGAAGGTGATAAACCTGTCAAGGGCCAGACCGGATTTTCCTGCCTTTTCTGGGCTCTCAGGGCGTGCTTTTTCGATTGGTTCCGTCGGCATCTCGCTCATCGTGGCTCTCCTATGGGGGTCAATTTTCGATTAGACATACGTGTGCCTCCTTCAATCGACTACGCGACACCCGCCGCGTAGTTGAGTATTTCTTCCTGCGTCGTTTGGGCGGTGGTAAGCGTCGCCGCAAGCTTACCCTCGTGGAGCACCAGCACGCGATCCGTCAAACCGAGGATCTCCGGCAAATCGGAGGAGATCATAATCACCCCCCGGCCCTCGCGCGCCAGTGCACCGATAAGTTCATAGATCGCGTATTTGGTGCCGACGTCGATGCCCCGCGTCGGCTCATCGAAGATCAGAATCTTTGAATCGCAGAACAACCACTTAGCGACCACCACCTTTTGCTGGTTGCCGCCGGAAAGATTGTTCACAATCTGGGTGAGTCTGGGGGTTCGAATGTTGAGGCTCTTGACGTATCGTTGTGTGACCTCTATCTCCTGACCACGGGACAGCACGCCGAAACGCCGGCAAATCTCCAGCACATTTGCCATCGTGACGTTCTCGGCGAGCGTCATTTTCACCGCCAGCCCTTCCTCCTTGCGGTTCTCCGAAAGGTAGGCGATCCCGGCTTTGATGGCATCGGCAGGTGAACGCAACGAAAGTTTGTGGCCGTTCATCAGCACCTCACCTGAGTCAATCGGGTCGGCGCCAAAGATTGCTCTCCCCAGCTCCGAGCGTCCTGCGCCCATGAGTCCGGCGATGCCGAGAATTTCCCCCCGATAGAGGTCGAAGGAGATATCGTGCAGGACGCCCTTGCGCACGATATGCCGAACTTCGAGTATCTTCTCCGTGGTGGGGACGTTCTGCTTCGGCGGAAATTTGTTCTCGAGTTTGCGGCCCACCATACGGTTCACGATTTCACCCATACTGATCGCTGTGTAATCGTCGGTGCTGACCGAGCGCCCATCGCGGAAAATGGAGATGCGGTCTACGATGTGTTTCAGTTCGTCGAGACGATGCGAGATGTAGATGATCGCCACGCCTTGATCGCGCAGCGTATGGATAATCCTGAAAAGCTCGTTGATCTCGGATTCCGTCAGCGCGCTGGTTGGCTCGTCCATAATGAGCACTTCCGAGTCGAAAGAAATGGCTTTGGCGATCTCTACCATTTGTTGCTTGGAGACAGGCAACTGGTTCAGCTTGATGGTCGGGTCCAAAGCAACGTTGAGACGGGCGAGCATCGCCACTGCGTCGGCGTTCATCCTTTTCTCGTCGAGCGTCCCGAACCGGGTCAGTGGCTCCCGCCCGATAAAGATGTTGGCCGCAACCGATAAATGGGGAATCAGATTGAGTTCCTGGTAGATAATCGCGATACCGGCTTTACGGGCCTGGGTGACATCGCTGAAAGTCACCGGTTTCCCCTTATACCGGATTATCCCATCGTCAGGCTGGTAGACCCCGCTCAGGATTTTCATGAGCGTTGACTTACCGGCTCCATTTTCCCCCACCAAAGCGTGCACTTCCCCCCGCCGCAGGTCGAATGAGACGCCATCCAGCGCCTTCACGCCTGGAAAGCTCTTGGAAACGTTCTCGACCTCAAGAATGACCTCGTGTGTGGATGATGCGCTTTTTGCTTCCATCTCTACAGACTCCCGTGCAACGACATTGTGGCATTGCTCCTTGTACGATCCTTGTATGGTATCGTTACCATATCAAGCCAAAAGAAAGACGATTGCAAAAACACCATAAGAGATTGGCCGCTAACCGCCTTGTTGTTCCAGAATCTGTCCGCTCGATTGGCGGGTGACGATCTCGGTCGGTAAAATGATTTCCTGATAGGCTGGGGGCGCTTCACCGGAAAGCCGCGCCAGCAGCAATTCGGTCGCTTGCCGCCCCATCTCGTAAGCGGGCTGAGCGGCAACCGTCAGGAATGGATCCACAACCAGCGCCGCGGGCAAATCGTCGAAACCTACCAGGGCCAGGTCTTCCGGCACACGCAGACCGGCATCCCGCAAGGCGCGTAAAGCACCGATGGCGATAAAGTTGTTGCTGGCGAATAAGGCGCTTGGACGCGGCGTGACCGTCAGCGCCTGCTGCGTCATCGAGTATCCGCTTTCCAGCGAGAACTTACCATAGAAAACCAACGTGGTATCGACTGCCACTCCCGCTTCCTGCAGCGCGCGCCGGTAGCCGCTTACGCGATCTTCAGCCGTGGAAACCCCGCGCGGGCCGCTCAACATCGCAATCCGGCGATGCCCCAATGCCAGAAGCAGGCGCGTGAGTTGGTAGGCGCCATCTTCGGAGTCACAGCGCACTACATCGGTCTGGGAATTGGGAATCCGGCGATCCAGCACTACCACGGGTGTGTTCTGACTTTGAATAAACTTGACCGGTTCAACCGCGCTGCTGGCAGGCACCAACAGCACACCGTCCACCTGCTTTTGCATCAACACGTGCAAATACTTGTCTTGTTCAATTTCCGACTCGTCGGTGTTGCACAAGATGACGTTGAAACCGGCGTCACTGGCGGCGTCCTCAACCCCCCGCGCGACCGTAGTCCAGAACGGGTTGGAGATATCGGTCAAAATCAATCCCAGCGTGCCGGTGCGCCGTGAGCGCAAACTGCGGGCTAACACGTTAGGAACGTATCCCAGGTCAGCAATCGCGGCCTCCACCCGGGCGCGCGTTTGCTCATTCACGTAACCGGAATTGTTGATCACGCGGGAAACCGTTATGGGAGCAACGCCTGCCCGTTTTGCAACATCACGTATCGTGGCCATGGATCAGATCGCTGAACAAGATATGGTACCGTTTTCCTGGTACGCTTACCATATTACAACAGAAACGTTCCAATGTCAAGAGGGAAATCTCCGCAGAGAGATAAAAAGGTTTTCTCTGCGCGCTTTGCGACCTCTGCGGTGAATGAACCTGCGCGCCTGGTGCACCAAGTGGGTAATCACCAGGGAAATGGGGGCTGGCAGGCTCAACGTTGAGATCGTTGTTTGTTACACGCCTTGCGGTATAATCTGTGTTGACCGCGATAAAAATCTACACAAAGCGAGGCGAACGATGAAATACGGCTTGAACCTGAAACCACCCGCTGAGGGTGAACTTCAAGATAGGGTACTGGACCTGGTATCGCTTGGGGGGCTGGTCCATCGGCTGGACCCGGGCGTGATTCCCTTCCGCAAGGCGACCCATTGCGACATTCACGTGAGCGGCGGCGAATTCAATGTCGCCGCAAACCTGGCGGATTGCTTTGGCTTGCGGACGGGCATCGTCTCGGCGATGGTGAACTATCCCATCGGCGATCTGATTGCGGAGCGTGTGCGCGCGATGGGCGTCATCCCCTTCTACAAGCGCTTTGAGCACAACGGCGTCACCGGCCCGAACATGGCCACCGTCTACAGCGACCGCGGGCAGGGTGTGCGGGCGCCGGTGGTGTTCTACAATCGCAGCAACGAAGCCGCAGCTCAGCTCAAACCGGGGGATTTTGACTGGGGCAAGATTTTTGGAGATCGCACGCGCTGGTTCCACAGCGGCGGCATCTTCGCTGCGCTGTCCCAGACCACGGGTGAGCTGATCATCGAAGGGATGAAGGCTGCTAAGGCTGCCGGCGCAGTGACGTCCTTTGATCTCAACTACCGCGCCAAGCTGTGGAATCTTTGGGGCGGGCATGAGGTCGCCTTGAAAGTGCTCCGCCGCATCGTCGAAAACGTTGATGTGCTCGTCGGCAACGAAGAGGATTTGCAGATGGGGCTCGGTATCCCCGGCCCAGAGGTGGCGGCTAAGTCCAGGCTCGATCCGAGCGTCTTCTTTGGGATGATCGACACCGTCACGGCAATGTACCCCAACGTCAAAGTCGTGGCGACCACGCTGCGCGAGGTTCATTCGACCAACCGGCATAGTTGGGGCGCGGTGGCCTGGATCGACGGCAAGACCTATCAATCGCCCACCTGCGAGTTGGACGTGCTGGATCGCGTCGGCGGCGGCGACGGCTTTGCGGCGGGATTCTTCTACGGGTTGCTGACCGGCACATCCGAGCAGGAAGCGGTCAACCTGGGGTGGGCCCACGGCGCGCTGCTGACCACCTTCCCCGGCGACACGACGATGGCGACGCTCGAGCAGGTGCGTGCGTTCGCCAAAGGCGGCTCGGCGCGCATCCAACGTTGAGAAGAATTCAGGCCACAGAGATTACAGCGTACACAGAGTTTTTTCTGTGATCTCTGTGACCTCGGTGGTTATCTTGAAAGGAGGGCACGATGCCTGGACTTGTTGATTTACCGGCCTGGCAGGCGTTGCAGCAGCACCAGCGCGAGATGGCCGATGTGCACATGCGCGATCTTTTTGCCGGCGACCCGCAGCGCTTCGAGCGTTTTTCGCTGTGTGTGCCTGACGGAACGCCGGGCGGTGAGATTCTGTTCGACTATTCCAAGAATCGCGTGACGCAAGAGACGATGCGGTTGTTGTGCGATCTCGCGCGCCAGGCCGGTCTGCAAGCGAAGATCGAGGCTATGTTCACCGGCCAGCGATACAACAACACGGAGAACCGGGCCGTCTTGCACGTTGCGCTGCGCAACCGCTCGAACCGCCCGATTCTCGTAGATGGCGAAGACGTGATGCCGGGCGTCAACGCGGTGTTGGGCCGCATGCGGGCGTTCAGCGAAGCCGTCCGTTCCGGTGACTGGAAGGGCTACACCGGCAAGCCGATCACCGACATCGTCAATATCGGCATTGGCGGATCGGATCTCGGTCCCAAGATGGTCTGCGAGGCACTGAAGCCCTATGGCAAACCGGGCCTGCGGATGCACTTTGTTTCCAACGTCGATAGCACCGACCTGGTCGAAACGCTGAGAGTCGTCAACCCGGAGACGGTGCTGTTCCTGGTGGCTTCCAAGACTTTTACTACCCAGGAGACGATGGCGAACGCGCACTCTGCCCGGTCGTGGTTCCTGAAAGCGGCTAAGGATGAAAGTGCTATCGCCAAACACTTCGCGGCCATGTCCACGAATACAGAAGGCGTGGCGCACTTTGGCATCGACACTGCCAACATGTTCGAGTTCTGGGATTGGGTCGGCGGGCGCTATTCGCTGTGGTCTGCGATAGGGCTGTCCATTGCGCTTTTTATCGGCATGGACAACTTCGAGGCGCTGCTGGCGGGCGCGCACCAGATCGACCAGCATTTCCGCACCGCGCCGTTTGAGGCCAATGTACCGGTCATCATGGGGCTGTTGGGCATCTGGTACAACAATTTCTTCGGCGCGCAATCGCACGCGATCCTGCCCTATGATCAGTACCTGGTGCACTTTCCGACCTACTTCCAGCAGGGAGACATGGAGAGCAACGGCAAGAGCGTCACCCGCCAGGGAGCGTGGGTTGATTATCAGACCGGCCCCATCATCTGGGGGCAGCCCGGTACGAACGGCCAGCACGCCTTCTACCAGTTGATCCACCAGGGTACGAAGCTCATCCCCTGCGATTTCCTGGCGGCAGCGCAGAGCCAGAACCCGCTGGGCGACCATCATACCCTGCTGCTCTCGAACTTCTTCGCGCAGACCGAGGCATTGATGAAGGGGCGCACGCCTGACGAAGCGCGCGCCGAGCTTTTGGCTGCGGGGTATAGCGGCGCTGCACTCGAAACGCTGGTTGCTGCCAAGACGTTCCCCGGGAACCGGCCCACCAACTCGTTCCTCTATCCGAAGTTGACCCCTGCAACACTCGGTGCCCTCATTGCGCTCTACGAACACAAGATTTTCACGCAAGCCGCAATATGGGACATCAACGCTTTCGATCAGTGGGGCGTTGAGCTAGGCAAGCAGCTCGCCAAGGCGATTTTGCCCGAACTGGATGGAGAGGCGCGCGTGGCGTCGCACGATGCGTCAACTAACGGGCTGATCAACACGTACAAGCGTATGCGGGGCTGAGATACCGGTTGACCGCCTTTCCCGGTTATGCGGCCATCACCGCGGTCACGCTGCTGTTCATGCGCTCGAATCGCCGGCCAAAAACGTCTTGCATCCAGTCAGATTCGTGCTATTATCTTTTGTGGAAGTGAAGCCAGAACCATCGACAGCGTATCCGCACTACCCCTTTCCCCGCGGCCTGGCCGCCCGGCTGGTGTGGGCTGCACTGCGTGGGGTGTCGATGCGTCGGCGTTTCACCGCAGACGCGCGAGAGTGTGTCGCCGCTTTGCGCCCGCCATTGCAAGTTTTCGGACGGGAGCACATCCCGGTGCGCGGCCCATGTCTGCTGACCATCAACCATTACGCCCGTGGAGCGGCGCATGATGCTGCGCCTTTCCGCGCCTGGTGGCTGGCGTTGGGCGTCAGCGCCGTTGTGCCTGCCGAGATTCACTGGATCGTCACCGAGGCCTGGACTTACCCAGACGTCGTGCGCGCCCACCTGGTCACACCGGCGACCCGCTGGCTGTTTCGCCGTGTCGCACGGATTTACGGGTTCAGCTCTATGCCCCCCATGCCTCCTGATCCCCGCGATGTGATGGCGCGGACATTGGCAGTGCGGCGTGTGCTTGCTTACGCGCGAGCAACTCCCGATCCCCTCATCGGCCTGGCGCCCGAAGGCGGCGATGCGCCTGGCGGTGTGGTCCAGATGCCGCCGTCCGGCACGGGGCGTTTTATGCTCCACCTGGCGCGCCTGGGCCTGAAGCTTGTGCCGGTCGGCGGCTTTGAGATGGGGGGCGCGTTCTGCCTGCGGTTTGGGCCGGCTTATTCTCTGGAAGTATCCTCCGCTTTATCCGCCGGCGAACGCGACCGGGAGGCCGGCGCGATCGTGATGCGCCATATCGCCGTCCTGTTACCGCCGCACTTGCGCGGCGAATTCGCCCGACCCGATTGATCTGGGATTCACCGAGCGTTGATTCGCTGATTTTTATCCCTTGAAGGAGGCCGTCCGTGAAACGTATCCCGTGGTACAACTTAATCACCGTCAATCTGTTTTGGCTGGCGTTGAACATTCGCAATAATGCCGTCGGTACGATCTTCATGCCGTATCTGGTGGATCGCTTTGTCCAGCCGGACATCCGTAACACCGCGTTGGGGGCGATGCGCACGGCAGGTCTGATCATCGCCATGCTGGTGCAACCGGCGATGGGGCTGCTCAGCGACCGTTCTACCTCGCGGTTTGGACGGCGGCGTCCTTTCATTTTCGTCGGTGTGCTGTTTGATCTGATCTTCCTGGCGGGCATCGCGTTGGCGTTCAACTACTGGAGTTTGCTGGTGGTTATGCTGCTGATCCAGTTTTCGGCGAATATCTCTCACGGCCCGCTGCAAGGATTGATTCCCGACCTGGTTCCAGAGGAACAGCGCGGTGTGGCGTCGGCGGTCAAGGCCATTATGGAATTGATTCCCCTGATTGTGCTCGGGTTTACCATTGCCCGGCTGGTCAGCGTGGGGCAGTTTGAACTGGCGGTGCTCGCTACCGGGGTCACGTTGCTGGTGCTGATGCTGCTGACGATGATGTTGGTCAAAGAGACGCCCTTGCGCGAAAAGCCTGAGGTCCCCCTTGCCCCGACGATGCTGCGCGTTCTGGGGATGCTGGCGGGCATTGTGGGCGGTGCGGTGGCCGGCCTGTTGATCGGCGGCGCGGTTGGCCTCCTGACGGGATTGCTGCCCTGGTTGATCGCCGGAAAGAGCATCGGGATGAACGTCGCCGTGGCTGTGGGAGGCGTTGTGGCGATGGCGGTGGCTGTGGTGGTGGGCGTGTGGGCCGGAACGTGGGTCACCATCGGCAGTGAAGTGCGGCGTCGCCCGACGTTTACCTGGTGGGTCGTTAACCGCTTGATGTACTTTGCCGCCATCACTTCCATCCAGAGCTTTGCCCCTTATTTTTTGATGTATTCGTTCGGTGTCGACCGTGAGACGGCAACGGGTATGACGGGCACGTTGATTATGTTTGTGGGGATATTCACGTTGCTGAGCGCGCTGCCAGGCGGCTGGCTCGCCGATCGCTTCGGCCTTAAGCGCATGGTCGCCTTGAGTGGTGCTCTGGGGGTGGTGGCGACATTGGTTTTGCTTTGGACGATTTGGACGCCCAACATGGCGTTGCTCTATGTCGCCGGAGCCATTCTGGGCCTTTCGGCTGGATTGTTCACCACCACCAACTGGGCCTTGGGCACGCGACTGGTGCCCTCTGCTGAGGCCGGGCGCTACCTGGGAATTTCTAACCTGGCGGGCGCCGGCGCGGGCATGATCGGCGCCGGTATCGGTGGGCCGGTGGCCGATACGCTGAACGCCGCTTTTCCCGGCCTGGGATACTTTGTGATCTTTGCCGGGTATGGGATTTTGTTTTTGTTGAGTGTGGTCAGTCTGAAGGGAGTTGCAGATGAGGCCGCATGATGCGGCCGCGTCGTGAATTCCGGCCCGCCGTCATCTCGCCGGGGGCGCATTTCAATTCGGAGGCAAAAGCCAGATAAACGTCTGATTTAACCGCAGAGTTCGCAGAGAACGCAATTTCTGGCAACTCTGCGGACGCTGCGTGCTCTGCGGTGCAATTTAAGAAAAGTCGCCCCCATTCTGAAATGCACCCTCTCGCCGGGGCGATTTTGACAATTTTGACAAATCGAGTATTATCTAGGCATATGACAAATGACAGAGTCTGGTAGGTCAAAGATCATTATGCAAGGTAAAAACTGGTTTAGCTATTACTACTTTTATTTTAGCTGTCCCCAACAGGGTCGGCTCCTTTGGCTGTGAGAGGGTAAAAGTAGTGTAGCAAACCCAAAACAAAAGCAAAAACGTGGAGCGACCCGCTCCACGTTTTTTTGTATCTCACATCAGATGGTAAGGGAGAGAAGCGTATGGCGTGTCGGGGGATTAGAGGGGCGGTCACGGTGGAGGAGAATACGGCGGCGGCGATCAAGGCGGCAGTGCGGGCGTTGTTGGAGCAGATGGTCGCCGCCAACGCGCTGGATGTGGCCGATATCGCCAGCGTGATTTTCACCGCTACGCCCGACCTGGACGCTGTTTATCCCGCCGTCGCTGCGCGCGAAATGGGGTGGAGCAACACGCCGTTGCTTTGTATGCAGGAAATGGCCGTCCGGGGCAGTCTGCCGCGCTGTATTCGTGTGCTCCTGCACTGGAACACGGAGCGGGCGCAAGCCGACGTCCACCACATCTACCTGGGCGATGCGCGCGCACTCAGGCCGGATTTGGCGAATAACGAATAACGAATGGTGAATGGCGAATGGCGAATGGCGAATGGCGAATCGTAATTCGTAATTTTGGAGAGGGGGGACTATGGTGAAAGTGGCTTTTCAGGGGGTGGCTGGGGCATATTCGGAGGAAGCGGTGCGCCAGTACTTTGGCCCGACGGTGGAAAGTGTGCCGTGCCGGACGCTGGACGAGTTGTTCCCGTTGGTAGAGAACGGTGAGGCCAACTTCGCCATGCTGCCGGTGGAAAATGCTGTCGCCGGGTCGGTGGCGGGCGCTTATGAGTTGCTGTTGGAGCGGGATTTGCGCATCAATGCCGAGGTCATCCTGCACGTACATCACATGTTGATGGTCGTGCCGGGAACGAAGCGCGAGGCCATCAAGCGTGTGCGC
>JAIOAS010000066.1 GCA_019873725.1 Chloroflexota bacterium
GTGTACCGCCGCAGCGTCGGGAAAACGCGCGTGTAGAAGTCCATAAAACGCGGTTCCATTTCCTCGCGTGGGTAGCCAACGAGCGGGTAGAAGACTTCGGCGAATACCTGCTCGTTGGTGCGGCTGCCGTCGTTTGCCGTCACCGCATCGGCGCCGCGCATGACGCAGGCGACGAGTTTGTCCGGTGGAATCCACGCCGCCAGATGTTTCGTCAACAGCGCGAAGTACTGCGGGATGAAATCATTCCGCATATCGTGTTCCAACAGGGTGCCGTCGAGATCGAAAAGAATGGCTTTGAAGGTCATGGCATATTCCTTATCCGCAGATTTAGCAGATTAAGCAGGTTTCAGGCTGGTTTTGCTTATTTTTATCTGCTAAATCTGTTTAATCCGCCGACCACAAAAAACGGGTCTAAAGCGTGTATAACTCGCCGTATTTGTTGCGCAGGTAGGCGATGTACGGTTCAACGCGCAGTGGGCCGCCGGTTACGCGCTCGATCAGTTCCGGCGCGGTGTACTTGCTGCCGAGGGTGTAGATGTTGTCCTTGAGCCAGCCGTGCAACGTGTCGAACTTCCCTTGCGCAATCTCTGCCGGAATCTCAGGGTGGGCCTCCAGCGCGCATTGGTAGAACTGCGCGCTGAGGATATTGCCAAGCGTGTATCCCTGGAACGCCCCACCGATCAGCCCGCCGTACCAGTGCACGTCCTGGAGCGCACCGTCACGGTCATCCGGCGGTGCGATACCCAGATCGGCCTTGAAACGCTCGCGCCATGCCTCCGGCAGGTCGCGCACGGCGAGAGTGCCTTCGAGCAACGCCAGCTCGAAATCGAAGCGCAGCATCACGTGCAGGTTGTACGTCACCTCGTCGGCGTCGGTGCGGATGAGCGAGGGCTGCACTTTGTTGATGGCGCGGTAGAACGTGTCCAGCGGCACATCGCCCAACTGTGCCGGGAAGATGGCCTGAAGCTGCGGGTAGTAGTGCGTCCAGAAGCCGCGACTGCGTCCGACGACGTTCTCCCACAAACGGGATTGGCTCTCGTGGACTCCCGATGACGTGCCGCCGGCGAGCGGCGTGGCCTCATAGGCCGGGTTGCATCCCTGCTCATACATCGCGTGCCCGGCCTCGTGCATGGCGCTGAACAATGCCTCGCTCAGGTCGTTTTCCTTGTAGCGGACGGTGATGCGCACGTCGCCGATGGAGAAGCCGGTGGTGAAGGGGTGGGGGCTGATGTCGTAGCGCCCCCGCTCGAAGTCGTAGCCGAACGCGCGGATGACCGGCTCGAAGAACGCCGCCTGTTGCGCCTGCGGGAACGTCCGGTGCAGGCACGAGTCGTCTGCGGGGGGCTGCGCCGCAATCGCCTGGACGATGGGGGTCAACTGCTCGCGCAATTCGGCGAACACGGCGCGCACCGTCGAAGCCTTCATCCCGTAATCCGAGAAATCGATCAGCGGGTCGGCGATGTGCTCATAGCCGGGGAAAAAATCGGCCAACTGACGGCTCATGTCAAGCGTCTTTTCCAGGTAAGGTTGTACCAAAGCGAAATCGTTCGCCGGGCGCGCTTGCGTCCACACGGTATAGGCTTCCGCGGTATGACTGAGAAACTGCCCCATAAACGCTGCCGGAACCTTGGTGCGGCGTTCGTACTGGATGCGCGTCACACGGATCAGGCTGGCGTCATCATCATCGTAGGGCAGGCTTTCTTCCAGCGGGCGTAATTCGTCCAGCAGCCGTCCGATGGCGGGATCGGTGAGCTTCTCGTGCGCCAGCCGACCGAGGATCGCCGATTGCCGCGCGCGCGCCGCCGCGCCGCCGGGCGGCATGTACGTGCTCTGATCCCAGTTCAGCAGCGCGCCCGCCGCGCTGATATCGTTGGCTTCCTGTAAACGGTTTTTCAGTTCCTCAAGTTTGGGGTCCATAACCCGCTCCTTTTAAGATTTAACCACCAATCTTCACGAATTTTCGCTAATCTGATTTCTATTCGTGAAGATTGGTGTAGATTCGTGGTAAAAGTTTAGCGGCGGTAGCCGACGACGGCAATCTCACCGGATTTCAGCGTGATGCGCTCCACACAGACTTCGCTCGGCCACTGGCCGGGCAGTTCCTCGTCGATCCAGCGTTGCACCAGGCCCTTCAAGCCAATCGACCATCTGTTGATGCTGACCTTCTTGATGATGACAGTCGCGCGGCACCCCGAGGCCTCAAGCTCGACCAGTCCTTCGAGTTTGAGGGTGTTCTTGAGGTTGATCGGCAAGTCAAGATTGGCCTCTTCCAGTACGGAAGGATCGACTTCCACATAGATGGCGGCCTGGCCCGGCGTGAAGGTCAGGCTAAGGTTTTGGATGCCCTTGACATTGCCGAGGGCCTCCTGTGCGATGGCCGTCAGCGCCGTATCTGTCGCCGTGACGCGCACGCGCTCGCCGCTTTCCAGGTCTTGCAGCGCACGGAGGTCATCCAACGTTTCGATGGGATACTGCGGAAGCTCCAGGTCTTCCGCCGGTTCCACAACCTCGACGGGTTCAGGCTCCACGACGCCCAACCATTGCAGGATTGGCCCGATGATCGGCCATTCGGGCAGCGGTGGCAGCGCCGTCGCGTTCGACGCGGCCTGCACCGGCATTGCCGCGCTCAACAAAAACAGACTCAAAACTAACGTCACTATGACTTTTCGGTGTTTCATTTTTATCTCCTTTTGTTTTGAAATTTTCGATTTGATATTTTCTCATCTGCACAGATTTTTATTCTTCCTCAATTCCCCACCAGTACATATCCGCCAGCTTCCGGTGTTCCTGGTGCAGCCGGACGTAGCTTTCGTGACGGTGCGCATCGACTTCGCCGATTTCGACTGCGTGCAGCACGGCGCACCCCGGTTCGACGGTGTGGCTGCAATCCGAAAAGGCGCAGTTGGGCACGTGTGGCGCGATGTCGGGGAAGTAGGCGTCGATCTCCTCCGGGTCGAGGTCAAAGAGCGCCAGCGCGCGGATGCCCGGCGTATCGGCAACCCAACCGCCAACCGCCAGCGGCACCATCTCGGTAACGGTGGTCGTATGGCGTCCCTTGCCGGTGGCATGGCTCACGGCCTTCACCCGCTTGCCCAGACCCGGTTCCAGGGCGTTGAGCAGGCTCGTCTTGCCCACCCCGGAAGGCCCGATGAAGGCCGAGATTTTGTCTTTCAACCTTTCGCGCAACGTCGCTATGCCTTGCCCCGAAACAGCGCTGGTGTAGACAACGTCGTAGCCAATCCGTTCGTACACCCCGAATAGGGTGGCGGCTTTCTCCAGGCCGACCAGGTCCGTTTTGTTGGCGCAGATGAGCGCCGGAATGTCCTGGCGCTCCGCCCCCACCAGCAGCCGGTCCAACATCTTGAGATGCGGTTCGGGATTGGCACAGGCTATGACGAAAACCGCCTGATCCGGGTTGGCGATAATCACCTGCTCTTGCTCGCGGAGGTATCCTTGCCGGTCCCAGCGCCGCGTTCCCCGCCCGGAAGCGAGCGGTTTGAGCCGCGCCAGCGACCGTTCGCGCTCGTGCACCGACTCGATGACCACGCTGCCGTCATCGAGCGTTTGCCATTCCACCCGGTCGCCCACGGCGACGATGCTGCTTTCGCTACGTTCCTTTTTCAGCCGTCCCCGCACGCGGGCGACGACCTGCTCGCCCGATTCGGTCAGTATGGTGTAGAACCCGCTCTGCGACTTGATGACCAGCCCTTCTTGGATAGGCCCTCCTTGCGTTAATCGTCGTGTCGTCGTATAGTTCATAGTCATTGTACTATACAGCGGGATTGGCGCAACTGTGACAAAACGTTATACTGGCGGTGGGGCGGAGCCGTCGAGATGATGAACCAAAACGATATTGTTATTCCCGATACCTGGCAAGCGTTGGACGTTGCCGGTTGGCGCAGCCCGATTTTGATCTTCGGCGCCAGTGACAGCGGCAAGAGCACCTTTGCGCATTACCTGTATGGGCGACTGGCGGCGCAGCACGACAAAGTCGCCTTCATCGATGCGGACATCGGGCAGAGCAGTTTCGGCTTGCCGGCGACAATTGTCGCGGCTGTCGGTCAGGGCCGAGGCGATTGTGGTTTTCCGCCCGCTGGAGCGCGCCGGGTGAGCTTCGTCGGGAGCAACACTCCCGCAGGAAACATCGCAGCCGTGTTACTCGGTCTGTACCGGATGAAGCGTTTTGCGCTGCGGGAGAAGGCAGACGCGGTGCTCGTGGACACATCCGGGCTGATTGACCCCTTACATGGTGGCGTCGATCTCAAATGGGCGAAGGTGGAGCTTTTCCGTCCGTGTACCGTGGTGGCGTTGACGCGCGAGCGGGAACTCGAGCCGCTGCTCTCGCCGCTGCGCCATCTGCCGGACGTGAACCTGGTGGAGGTGCCCGTGTGCGACGCCGTCCGCCCGCGCACGACGGAAGCGCGCCGGGCCTATCGCGCCGCCTGCTACCGCGCCTATTTCGCCTCGGCGCAGCGCCTCCCGTTGGTGTATCGCCAACTGGCCGTCTTCCCTGACCTGGACTTCACGCCGGGCCGCCTGGCCGCACTGGAAGGGCGCGACGGTTTTGTGTTGGCGTTGGCGCTTGTGGAGAGCGCAAACGATACTGCTGTGTGGCTGCGCACACCCTGGTCTGGACAAGGGCAGGTAATGGCGCTGCGACTCGGCAATCTGCGCATTGATATGGGGACCTATCAGGACACGCGCCTGTGAGCGTGGTGTTCTGTCGGATCGTCACCGCTTGCGCCGGGTTATCCGGCGTTTTTTTGTGAAAGGAAATGCGATGAAACCTGCGAAGTGGGTATGGCTGCTTCTCTTTGTCGTCACAGTGGGGTGCGCGCTCGGCGCGCCGGTTGAGGATAACACGCCGACGGCGACGCCGGTCAGCTTGTCGCCCGTAACGACGCCATCAGTGCGCTCGCCGGTGGCGACGCCCGCGGTTGTTTCGCCGCTCCCGACGCCAACTACCGCTGTGACGGCGACGGCGGTTCTGAGCAGAGAGAATGCTCTCTACCTACCGTTGATTGTCGGGCCGGAAGCAACGCCTATGCCGGCTCCTACCCCTGTCCCTCCCGCGACGCCCACCGAGATACCGCCGCCGGTTCCCAAGCCATCATTCGGCATCCAGATCGATCCCAACACCGACGATTTAGCGCGTGTGTTGCGTTGGGTGCAAGGTTTGGGCTTTGGCTGGATCAAAGTTCAGATGCAGTGGGCGATCCTTGAGCAGGAGCCGGAGCGCTATCGCTGGGTGGAATTGGACCGGCTGGTGCAGTTGAGCAATGATTTCGGATTCAAGCTGCTGTTGGGTGTGGTGGACGCACCCGGTTGGCTACGATCGGGCGTGGGCTACAACGGCCCGCCGCGCGAGCCTGCGGAGTTTGGGCGCTTTATGGGCGTGCTCGCGTCGCGCTACGCCGGGCGGGTGACGGCCTATGAATTGTGGAACGAACCGAACCTGTTGCGCGAGTGGTACGGCGAAACGCTCGATCCGGCGGCGTTTGTGGCGTTGACGGCAGCGGGCAGCCAGGCCGTGCGCCAGGCCGACCCGCAGGCGTTGATCATCAGCGCCGGATTGGGCGTCACCGGCATCGACGACGGAGTGACCGCCATCGATGACCGGCGCTTCCTGCGCGAGGCGCTCCGGGCCGGGCTGGCGCAGTGGGTGGACGGGATCGGCGTCCATCCCTATGGTTACGCCAATCCCCCGTGGGAGCGCGCTGCTGACGCGGCACACGTCCGCCCAGCCTGGAACGAGCATCCGAGCTTCTTCTTCCTGGACACGTTGGAGGACTATCACGCCATTTTGGTTGAAGCCGGGGTGGATGCGCCGCTCTGGCCGACGGAGTTCGGTTGGCCCGCTGCCGACGGCATTCGCTCGACAAACCTGCCCCCTGGCTTTGACTACCCTTACGCCGCGTGGGTGACAGAGCAGGATCAATCAGAGTATCTGATAGCGGCGGCGCGCTTGATGCACGAACGTCCGTGGGTAGGGCCGTTTTTCGTCTGGAACCTGAACATGAGCGTGACGTGGGGAGCAGAACGCCCTGAAGCCCTGTTCAGCCTGCTGCGTGTTGACGGGAACTATCGCCCGGCTTACCTGGCCTTGCGGCTGCACCAACCATAAGAAGTCGGCGCGGTTTAGCACCGCGCCGACTGTTTCATAACGCTCACCGTGCTGTGGCCGGCTTCTGACCGCGCCACCGGCCTTTTATATGGGGATGTGCGGTCCCTTGTTCAGTTGCGGCTCGGCGGGGGCTTGCTTGTCGCCTTTAGCGAGGCGAGCCGCCTGTTCGGGCCACGTGGCAAGCGCACGCGCCCGCAAGCCACTCTCGCTTACGATGGTTTTGAGCTGTTCCGGTGTCAGTCGCGCCAACTGCTCGTAGATCACGATACCGGCGGCGTTCAGCACCTTCTGGGTCTTTTCGCCGATGCCGATGATGCGCGTGAGATCGTCCGGGCGAACCAGCACCCGTTCCTCGACCCGCTCTATCGCTTGGGCGCTCACCGTCTTGCCGGCACTTGGCGCAAAATCAAAAGCGCCGATCTGTGACGTGCGCCAGCGATAATCGCTACTGAGCGCCATTTTGAAGTCCTCCAGGATGCCGGGCTTGTCGTTGATGGCCCATTGATCGCCGAACCACCGGTAGAGCAGGCCGCAGCGAATCTGCTGCGCATAAGGCGTCTTGTTCCAGCGGTCGATCTCCTTGTACACCTCGCGCACCCAACCTATGTTTTGGTTGATCCAGCCCTGATCGTGCTCGCCGGCCGGCCGGTGGATGTGGTTCATCTCGGTGATGTAGACCGGCAGGTCGCGCCACTGCGCCGGGATGCGTTCCATGAACAGCCGGTAGATCTGGAAGTCGTAGTAGTGATCCCCCAACGGCCCTGTCCCGTTGCCGAACCGTTGTAGATGGGTGACGGCGGCGAGGTTCGGCCCGTGCGTGTAGGCGTGCAGAATGATGCCGTCGAGCGCCTGGATGTTCGCCAGCATCTTCTCGTAGTAATCCAGCGGTCGCCACTGGGCGTTGTTGGCTGCCTTCCACGGCATGTAGTTGTAAGGATCAATGGCGCCTGGGCAGACGATGGCATTGGGCAGCACCGCCTTGATCTTGGCATAGGTTTTGTTGAACGCCTCCGCGTACATTTCCGGGGAGATGTGCTCGATGGGATGCTCAAAGCCGCCGGGATGCTCACGCGGGTTGTTCTGCTCGTTGGCGATCTGGATGGTCCACGCGTAATCCTCGGCAGGGAGGTCGGTGCGCTTGAGGAACAGTTCCACCCACCGCGCCGCCGCGTCGGCGAAGCCGTTGTAGTATTTCGCTTCGGGCAGCGTGCCATTGGGTTCGTAGCCGTGGTTGAGCCGCACGATGACGCCGTACCCCTGGGTGACCCATTCCCAGAAGAAGGCGCGGATGTCATTATTCGGCTGGAGGGCGCTCGCATTCCGACCGCATACCTGCGTGAAGAAGATCCACCCCTTCTTCCCCGCGTTCTGATACAGCCCGCGAATCGCGCCCTTGGTGTGCGGGTCATCGACAATATCCACCGCATGGATGCCGAAGATGTGCGGCGAGACGCCCCTGGGACAATTAAGCTCCGTGGCCGGTTTGCGTTTGTCTTCCTGGGTGGGATAGCGGACGTACCACGCGGCAACATACCCTTCGTAAAGGGCAGGTGTGCGCACCTTGATCCACTGATCCATTTTGCCGACTTTGCTGCCGGTGGTGGCGGGGTCTTCCAGAGATTCCAGAACCGTTTTGTGCGGCACCCACCACACCTGTTGTGTGGTCACGCTGACGCCCGCACGCACCTTGAGGCCAAATTCCGGGCTTTCGACGACCACGTAGCGGGTGGGCGTGCCCACCGGCGGTTGGGGAATCACGGGTTGCGTGCCGCCGGTTTGCAGTTTGACATACCACGCCGCACAATAGCCGGTCAACCCGGCGGGCGTCTGCACATTGAGCCACTGGTTCATCTGGCCGATCTTCTGCTTGACGTCGGCCTCCTTTTCGAGCGCCTTGAGCACCGTCCCGTGCGGCAGCAGGGCCACTTGCGCAAAGCCCACCCCCGGTCCCTGGCGCAGCTTGAGCGGATCGTCGGGACTATCGACGACGACGAACACCACCGTCGCCGGTACGTCAATGGGGACAGGTGGCGGTAACTTGAGGTACCAGGCCGCCACGTAGCCAACCTTGCCGTTGGGCAGACGTACCCAGAGCCATTGCCCGGTCTTGCCTACCTTGTTGCGGGCCACGTCCGCGTCTTCCAGCGCGCCGAGGATGGCGTTGTGTTGCGCCTGATCGACGATAGGAGCGCCAACGTAGGGCGCTTGCCGCACGTTGAGAAAGCCGGTGTCGGGACTATTCACCTGCACGTCAATGGTTGTGTTGGCGGGCGGTTGGGGCGTCGTTCCACCACCGCCGGAGAACGGCTCCAGAAACGGCGTGGGATCGATGAGATCGTGGGGATAGTTCGTCTGCCCGGAGGCCGTGGCGCCCTGCTTTTTGAGGCTCAGGTGCAGGTGGGAGCCATCGGAATTGCCGGTGTTGTCCGCCAGACCGATCAGTTGCCTGGCTTTCACGAACTGCCCGCGGGTGACGACGGCCTGCGCCAGATGCGCGTAAATCGATTCGTAGCCGTCGTCGTGTTGAATGCGAATCTGATTGCCGTAGGGCTTGCCAACAGGGTCGATGCTGCCGTCCAGCCGCACATCACTCACGAACCCATCGGCGACGGCGTAGATTTCACTGCCGTGCGGGGCCATAAAGTCGATGCCTTCATGGCCGGGCAGGCCGAATTTGTTGTAGATTTGTGGATTGACGCCAAATTGTTGGGTAATCGTTCCATATTCTGTAGGCCAACGCATCCGAAATGCCATAGTTATCCTCCTTATCGCAAACTATCGAAAACCGAAAGGGTACCAGGCTACAAAAGTCTTATGAGAGGCCTGATTGAGCGATTACCTGCGTTTGCACGTGGTTTGCAAATCCCAGTACGTGCTGAGACTTTTGTAGTCTTTGTCGCTCACTCTAAGTATATGCGACTTTGGCTGTGAAGTCAAAAAAATTGTCAAAGTCACCGTTTTTTGACAACGATCCCTCCGACCTCCGCGACGAGCATCCCCAGGAGGATGAGCGTGCCGCCGATCCACTCGCGGACTTCGAGGAGTTCTCCGGCGAAAGCAACGGCGAACAACGCCGCGAACACCGGCTCCAGGGCGAAAATCAGTGCCGTGTGCGTGGGGGTGGTGTGGCGCTGTCCCCACGTCTGCACCCCAAAGACGAACGCCGTCGCAATCAGGCCCATATACACGATGGCCGGCAGCGCCGCTGCGGGCGGCAGCAGCGCGTGGCGCTCGAACAGCAGCGCGGCTATGGTCGAGAGCGCCGCCGTGGTGAGCAGTTGTGTGGCGGTGAACGGCAGTACGTCGTAGTGTGGAGCAAAGCGCGCCGTGCTGGTGATGTGTGCTGCAAAGCCGATCGCACACAGCAGCACCCACAAGTCGCCGGGCGAGAGGGTCAGGCGTTGGTTCAGGTCCAACGTGAGCAAACCCAGGCCCACGGTGGCGATGAGCACACCGACGGCTGCGGCGCGGGTAGGGGGCTTGCGCAGCAGGGTCGCCGCGAACAGCGGCACGAGCACCACGCTCAAGCCGGTGATAAACGCGGCTTTGGCGGCCTCCGTGGTCTGCAAGCCGATGGTCTGCGGCACGTACCCCAGGGTGAGGAAAATGCCTGTGAACGCCCCGGCCCGCAGCGCGCGTGGTTGGATAGGAATCGGACGCGCTGCGATGTTGCGCTGTAGCAGGAGCAGCATCGCCAACGTGCCGCCCGCCACCCAGAACCGCACCGCCACGAACACCAGCGGTCCCACCGTATCCAGCGCATTCTTGACGACGACGAACGTCGACCCCCAGATGGCCGTTACCAGCACCAGCGCGATATCCGCTTTCCATCGTTTCATAGTGACCTCTTCTCACGTTGAAGATGCCAGGGCCGGCCTTCGCTCACGGCCCGTTCCTGGTGATTACCCACATGTTGCACCATGCATGCGGGTTTATTCACCGCAGAGGTCGCAAAGCACGCAGAGAAAGCCTTTTTCATATCTCTCTGCGGCCTCAGCGTGCTCTGCGGTGAGATACGGGTAATCAAATCACCAGCCCATTCCTGGTGATTACCCACATGTTGCACCATGCATGCGGGTTTATTCACCGCAGAGGTCGCAAAGCACGCAGAGAAAGCCTTTTTCATATTTCTCTGCGGCCTCAGCGTGCTCTGCGGTGAGATATGGGTAATCAAATCACCAGCCCATTCATCTTGACACGTATTTCCTTTGTGGTATGATTTGCCCGTTTGCAATCTGAACGACAAGCGTTTCTTGGTTGATCTCCCTGCCTCGTGTGCAACACGAGGCGTTTTTGTGCCAGGGAGTATAACACAGGTTATGGAATGAACGCAGCGGTCAGCGTTAGCACAAGCTGGCCGCTGTTGCTTGCATAGTAAGGTACAGGATGCAAGATGTAGGATGCAAGAAAGAGAGAAGGGAAAAAATGGCAAGGAAAAAGGAAGCACCGCTAGAAAATGTGCGCATCATTGGCATCTTTGCCCACGTGGATGCGGGAAAAACGACAACGACTGAGTCCATCTTGTACTATACCGGCCGAATTCATCGCCTCGGTAGTATTGATGATGGCGATACGCAGATGGATTTTTTGCAGCAGGAACGCGAGCGCGGCATCACAATCATGTCCGCCGCAACCGCTTGCCACTGGCGCGATCACCGCATCAACCTGATCGATACGCCGGGCCACATTGACTTCACCGCCGAGGTGGTGCGCTCGATCCGCGTCATCGATGGTGCGGTGATGATCCTGTGTGGCGTCGGTGGGGTGGAGCCGCAGACCGAAGCCGTGTGGCTGCACGCCAACCGTGAGAAGCTGGCGCGCCTGATTTTCGTCAACAAGCTGGATCGCATCGGCTCGGATTTCTATCGCGTGCTTGACGAGGTTCACGAGCGGTTGACGCCCAACGCGCAGCCGCTGCAACTGCCCATCGGCAGCGAAGGCGGGTTCCAGGGCATCGTTGATTTGCTCACCGAGCAGGCGTGGGCCTGGCACAATGGTGATGACGAACCGATCAGCGTCCCGATCCCCACGGACATGGCGGCGCAGGTGGCGCAGGCGCGTGAGCGTCTGCTGGACGCCATCTGCGAGACCGATGACGAATTGCTTGAGCAACGCCTTGAAGGGGCCGCGATCGACCTGGAGACCTTGCGCGCGGCGTTGCGGAAGGCCGTCATCGGCGGGGACATTGTGCCGGTGCTGTGTGGGACTTCGCGCAATCGCATCGCCGTGCAGCCGCTGCTCGACGCGATTGTCGATTACCTGCCCGCGCCGGTGGACATCCCGCCGGTGCTCGGGCACAATCCGGCCAACCCGGAGGAAATCCTGGAACGCCCGGACGCCTTCGATGTGCCCTTCTGCGCGTCGGTGTTCAAAATCGTCACCGACCCGCACGTGGGGCATCTGACCTGGGTGCGCGTTTTCTCCGGGCAGATGCAGGCCGGCGATTTGGTCTACAACCCGCGCACGGGCGAGTCCGAGCGGGTGGGGCGTATCTACCGGATGCACGCCAAACACCGCGAGCAGGTGGACAGCATGGCCGCCAGTGATGTGGTGGCGCTGGTCGGCGTCAAGTCGGCGATGACCGGCGACACGCTCTGCGATCCGGCGCACCCGATTGTGCTGGAAGGTATGCATTTCCCCAAACCGGTGATCGCGGTGGCGCTGACGCCGTCATCCACCAAAGAGCGCGAGAAGCTACACGAAGCCGTGAATCGCCTGTGCACCGAGGACCCCACGCTGATTCAAAACTTCGACGCGGAGACGGGTGAGCTGACGCTCTCCGGCATGGGCGAGCTGCACCTGGACGTCTCCGTGGACCGGCTGCGCACCGAATTCGGCATTGTGCCGCAGGTGAGCGCGCCGCAGGTCTCCTACCGCGAGACGGTGCAACAGCGCGCCGAAGTCACGACGACGTACAAGAAGCAATCCGGCGGACATGGGCACTTCGCCGAGATCGTGCTCAGTATCGAGCCGTTGCAGGAGGGCGATGAAGCCGCTCAGAGCGGTGAGGCCGCTCAGAGCGGTGAAGCCGACGAAGACGGTGTGGCTTTCGTCCACGCTGCGCCGCCCGCCGAGTTGCCGCGCGAGTTCTGGCGTCCGGTGGAATTGGGCGTGCGCCGCGCGTTGGCGCAGGGCGTGATTGCCGGGTATCCCGTCACCGGCGTCAAGGTGACGCTGTTGGGCGGGCGCTACCACGAAGTAGACTCGGCGGCGATGGACTTTGAAGTCGCCGGTGCGATGGGCGCGCGGCAGGTGGTGCGCGCGGCAGCCCCGGCTTTGCTCGAACCGATCATGCGCATCGACATCAACTCGGCGGAGGAGTACGTGGGATCGATCGTGGCCGACATCGGGCGGCGGCGGGGCCTGGTCAACGCGATGCGCGTGCGTGGCCTGGTGCGCAACATCGATGGCGAAGTGCCGTTGTCCGAAGCGCGCGGCTACGCCACCGACCTGCGCAGCATGACGCAGGGGCGCGGCACGTTCACGCTTGAATTCAAGCGGTACGCGGTGGTGCCGGAGAGCATCGCGGCGGGGGTCATCAAGGAGCGGCAGGCGGCGGGGAAAGTGCCGATTCGATAGGGGCCACACAACCGGTGGGGAATGGCGTTCCCCCTGAAGCATGTTGCGGATTGGCGCATGGGCGCTTTTTAGCGCCAGTTACCGAGGAATTCCAATTGCTCCCGCATATCCGTCGCGGACCTGGCGGCCAACAAAGTGAGCAGTCGTCGCAGTAGCACGCCGACCGGTAACTGGTCAGAGACAATGATGCCAGCATGAGAACGCCCGGCAGCCAGGAACTCTTTGTGCAGCCGGGCAAAATCGCGCACATTGAAAGTGAAGACCACGCGCCCCAAAGCAGCGGCATACGCCAGATGGTCGGCATCAAGAACCTGGATATGATTGGCTTCTCTGGCTGTCAGGACATCTACAGAGCGTGAGCGGAGCGCGCGGACAAGCGCGCGTCCCATGGAATCTTCATCCAGGTATAGGCGGATAGGATCAGCCACGCGACTCAGTCCCCCATTCGCGTAGCACAGCCTCTTCGGTGTTTGCCATAATATCTGCTTCAATCTCGTCGCGGTGCGAGTGGTAATAGGCCAGGGCTGCATGGACCGGCGCTAATTCCAGCTCCAATTCATCGGCTATCTCCTCCGGCGTTAGCCCTAATTTGTAATAGCCAACGATGGTGCGCACCGCAATCCCCGTTCCGGCGATAGTAGGCTGGCCGTCATGTAACCGGGGAATGGACACAATCGCCCCCGCGAAAGAAGCATCGAGCCACCGTTCGATCAACTCGACTGGCCTGGTATGCTGCTGGGCCGCCAACTTCGTCAATCGGGTGTAAACATTGCCCGGTAGTTGTAATGCAACATTTGCAGTATTCATCTCTCTGCTCCTCAAGGTTATGGTATGATTATAGCATAACTTCGACATTGCGCTTTCCCCTTTTCGTGCTATAATCTTCTTTCGGCGCAGTAAGCGCCCTGATACGTGCGTGGTCTTTTTAGGGCCTTGCCGGTACTGGCAGGCCCTTTTTTTCTGCAAGGAATGTGATTGAGGAGTATTATGTCGACAGAGTTTGAAGCGTTTGCCCTGCATCCGGCGTTGATGCAGGCGGTGGATGAATTGGGCTACGAAAGCCCGACCCCCATTCAGCAGCGGGCGATTCCGGCGTTGATGAGCGGGCGTGACGTGCTCGGCCAGGCGCAGACCGGTACCGGCAAGACGGCGGCCTTTGCGCTGCCGATGTTACATGGGTTGCAGACCGACGAAGCGCGCGGGCGCGTGCAGGGTCTTGTGGTGACGCCCACCCGTGAGCTGGCAATTCAAGTGGCGAAGGCCATTTACGAATACGGACAACATCGCGGCGTGCGCGTGCTGGCCGTCTACGGCGGACAGTCGTATAGTCACCAGATCAGCCGTTTGCAGCGCGGCGTCGATATTGTGATCGGCACGCCGGGCCGCATGCTCGATCTGATTCGCAAGAACGAGCTTGACCTGAGCGCGGTGCGCTATCTGGTGCTGGACGAGGCCGATGAGATGCTCAGCATGGGCTTCATCGAGGACATCGAAGCTATTTTGAGCGAAACCCCCCCGACACGGCAGACGGCGCTTTTCTCCGCCACCCTGCCTGAACCGATCCGGCGGCTGGCCGACCGCTACATGTCCGCGCCGGAAGCGATCACGATCAACCCCAAGCGTCTCACCGTCGCCGAGACGGAACAGCGCTATTACGTCGTCAACGAAGAAGACAAGCTCGCGGCGCTCACCCGCCTGTTGGAGACTGAAGAGATAACCAGCGCGCTGGTCTTCGTGCGCACCAAAGTCCGCGCGTCGGAATTGTCGGACGCATTGTTGGCGCGCGGCATCCAGGCCGAGGCGCTGCACGGCGATCTCAGCCAGCCGGCGCGGGAAGCCGTGATGAACCGCTTCCGCCGTGGTCAGCTCACCATGCTGGTGGCGACGGACGTAGCGGCGCGTGGGTTGGACATCGATGACGTGTCGCACGTGATCAATTACGACATGCCCTTCGACCCGGAAGTCTACGTTCACCGGATCGGGCGCACCGGGCGGGCGGGCCGCAAAGGCGTGGCGCTGATGTTGGCGACGCCCCGCGAGCGACGGCGCTTGCAAGAGATTGAAGCGTTCACCATGCAGCCGATTGCGCGTGCCAAACTGCCCACGCCTGCCGAAATCCTGGCGCGCCGTGACGCGCAGTTTTTGCTGAAGATGGGCGGGCAACTGGAGAATGTTTCCGGTAGTGAACACGCCCTGGTTGCCCAGATGGTCGCCGCGGGCTACAGCGTGGAAGACGTGGCGGCGGCGGCGATTCGCCTGGCGCGCGCGCAAGAGCAGCAACGGCCTATCGAAGAGATTCACGAAATTCCCGTGCGTTCACAGCAGCATCGTGCGAAATTCGAGGAGCAGCCGGATCGCGGCCCCAAGCGCCCGCCACGCCGCAAAGGCGAGCGCGAACCGGGCATGGTGCGGCTGTGGCTCAACGTCGGTGCGGCGCACGGCATTCGCCCGCGTGACATCGTCGGCGCGATTGCCGGTGAGACGGGCATCCCCGGACGGGCGATCGGCGCGATTGAGATTCAGCCGCAGCAGACGTTCGTGGACGTCGCGGAGCGGCACGCTACCCAGGTGCTCCACAAAATGAAGCACTGGAAGGTGCGCGGGCGCGTCGTGGTGCTCAAAGCATCGGACTAGATCAAACCTGACAGGTCTTCCGAGACCTGTCGTTTTTTTATTCGAGAACCCGGTTGTGTGGCACAGCCGGGTTTTTTGACATCTATAGTGAGTTGTTTATACTGATTACGAGCTTTCTTACCACCAGGCGTCAAAATGTTTGCGCCGGATTATGTGCCGCTGCAAGCGTTGAAATGAAGTGATTCTCAAAGAGGGCATATATGCGCATCGATTTGAACTGCGATATGGGCGAGAGCTTCGGGCGGTATACCCTTGGCGATGACGCGGCGATGCTGGACATCGTCACGTCGGCGAACGTCGCCTGTGGGTTGCACGCGGGCGATCCTATGGTGATGCAATCCACGGTGACGCTTGCGGCGCGGAAGGGCGTGGCGGTAGGCGCGCATCCAGGCTACCCGGATTTGCAGGGCTTTGGGCGGCGGGCGATGGCGTTGACACCGGCAGAGATTGAAACGGCGGTGCTTTACCAGATTGGCGCGCTGGCGGGATTTGCACGCGCGGCGGGTGTGCGGTTGGTCCACGTGAAGCCGCACGGTGCGCTGTACAACGTCGCCGCCCGCGATGAGGCCGTCGCCGAGGCGATTGTCCGCGCGGTGGCGGCGTTCGATCCGGCATTGATCGTCGTCACGCTGCCGGATTCCGCGTTGCGGCACGCAGCGCAGGCGGCGGGCTTGCATGTGGCTTGTGAAGGCTTCGCCGATCGCGCCTACCGTGAGGACGGCAGCCTCGTCCCACGCAGCGAACCGGGGGCGGTGATCCACGATCCGGCCCAGGCGGCGGCGCGCGCGATTCGCATGGTCACGCGGGGGGAAGTGGCGGCGATCACGGGCAAGGTTGTCCCACTGCATATCGATACACTCTGTATCCACGGCGACACGCCTGACGCGGTTGGCATCGCGGCGGTGTTACGTGCGGCGCTTGAGGCCGCAGGTGTGGTTGTCGCGCCACTTAGATGATTTTTCACCACGAATGTCTACATTCGCTGAATCTTCACGAATTTTCACTAATTTGTACTGGGCAGAAGCATATTGGAATTTTGGTACACGGATGAACACGGAAAACACGGATTTCTTTCCCAAAAAATCCGTAGAATCCGTGAAATCCGTGTACGATTCTTCGATTCGTGATTGCAAGATCATCTTGACTACTACAGAATTTTCACTAACTGGATTTCTTATTCGTGGAGATTGGTGAAGATTCGTGGTTGATTTTTGGAGTTAATAGGCAATGCCCGTATATCCCCGTATTCTTCCGGTCGGTGAGGCGGCGTTCACCGTGGAGTTTGGCGACGCGGTGGATGAGGCGCTCAACCGGCAAGTTCACGCGCTTGATGTGGCGTTGCGCGCGTGTCCTGTGCCTGGTCTTGTCGAAACGGTGCCCACGTATCGCTCGCTGTTGGTGATGTACGATCCGCGGGTGCGTGCTGCCGACGCAATGCGCACCGCTTTGACGGATGCGCTCAATGTGCTGGCGACGACGGAATTGCCCGCAGGCCGGTTGGTCGAAATCCCTGTGCGCTACGGCGGTGAAGCAGGCCCGGATTTAGCGGATGTAGCTACCCACTGTGGAATGACGGAAGCGGCGGTGATCGAATTGCACGCGCAGCCCGTCTACACCGTGGCGATGCTCGGTTTCGCGCCGGGATTCGCCTATCTGCTGGGGCTGCCGGAGGCGCTGGCGACGCCGCGCCTGGCGACGCCGCGCCTGCGCGTGCCGCCGGGCAGCGTGGGAATCGCCGGCGCGCAGACAGGTGTGTATGCGCTGGCAACGCCGGGCGGCTGGCGCATCGTGGGACGGACGGATCTCGTGTTGTTCGATCCAGGCCGTGCAGAGCCGTTTACCCTGCACGCGGGAGACCGCGTGCGGTTTGTGCCCCTATGAGCAATTCGGCAGTGCTCGACGTGCTCGATCCTGGCCTGCTGACGACGGTGCAGGATGCCGGGCGCAGGGGGTGGGCGCGGTATGGCGTGCCGCCTTCCGGCCCGCTGGATGAGGCTGCGTTTGCCGCCGCAAATGAGCTGGTCGGCAATCCGCCCGACGCGGCGGCGCTCGAAATCACGTTCACCGGCCCGACGCTGCGGGTGGGACGCGAGTGCCTGATTGCAGTGTGCGGCGCGGACTTCGCGTTGTGGGTGGGGGCGTTGCCGGTGCCGACATGGCACGCCCTCTACGTGCGGGCGGGTCAGATTGTCACGTTTGGGGCGCGACGGAATGGGGCGCGGGCGTATCTCGCCGTTTCCGGCGGGATCGCGCTGCCGCCGTTTCTCGGATCGCAGGCGACGTATCTGCCGGGCGGGTTCGGCGGTCTGGACGGGCGGGCGTTACGCGCCGGAGACCGACTTCCACTGGGGCCTGCGGCCATGCGCAATCCGGCGCAGGCTGCCGGGCGCGTCTGGCCTGTGGAGCGCCGTCCGCCGTACACGCCGCAGCCGACGGTGCGCGTGGTGTTGGGGCCGCAGGACGATTATTTCACGCCTGAGGGTTTGGCGACGTTCCTTAACAGCGCCTATCAGCTCACGCCGGAGGCTGACCGCATGGGTGTGCGGTTGCAGGGGTCGCCCATCGCGCATCGTGGGCCGACGGGCATCGTGTCGGATGGGGTCGTGGCGGGCAGCGTCCAGGTGCCGCCGGACGGCCAGCCGATTGTGATGCTGGCGGATCATCAGACGACGGGCGGCTATCCCAAAATTGCCACGGTGGTGCGCGCCGATCTGCCATTGCTGGCGCAGTGTTTGCCCGGCGATTGGGTGTCCTTCGCGGCGGTGACGGTGGCGGAGGCGCAGCGCGCATGCGAACCGTGGCGCGGGGTAGGAATAACCCCTTCGCCAGGGTAGCTAATCTCAGTCGATCGCAGATTGCTCTGAGGGGAACGCCAGATCGCCGTTCTGGCCTGGATCTGGCGATCCAGACTAGGCGAAATTAGATCTACTAAATCTACCTGTAACCCGGTTGTAATTTTACATATCATGTTTTTCCCTTATCATGGAGGGTATGGGATAACATAACCTGAAGGGGGAAGCTGTGCCATTCTACGACATTAACGGGCAAAGTATTCACGTGGTTGAAGAGGGGACACCGGGTCGCCAGGTGGCGTTGTTGATCCACGGGTGGTCCAGCTCGTGGTACGCGATGTCCCCATTGATTGGACTGTTGGCCCAGCGTTTTCGCGTCATCGCTGTGGACTTGCCGGGGTACGGGCAGTCGCCGCGTTTGCCAGAGCGCACGACGATCCCGCAGTACGCCGATTTGCTGGCGGAATTGATTGCGCGGCTGAGCAACGGCCCGGCGGTTCTCGTTGGTCACTCTATGGGAGGGATGACGAGCGTGACGCTGGCCTTGCGCCATCCGGTGTTGGTCGAACGTATGGTGCTGCTTGGTCCGACGATCACGGGGAAGCTGTCGCGTTACATCAACGCCGTTGTCTCGCCGATCACGCTGTTGGAACGTTTTGGCCTGGGCAGTTTGATCGTGTCCTTTGTGGAACGGGGCATCGTTGGTCTGAGCGATCGGATTATGCGCCCGGCCTCTTTCGCCGAACGGACCAGCATCACGCACGATGATTACGTGCGCCTGCGCGAGGATGCGCGCCGTCCGGGTCAGGGGAAGGTGCGTGCCGAGTGCTATTACGCGATGCGCGCGAATAATTTGAGTGGACAGCTTGCCAAAGTCGAACCGCCTGCGCTCGTGATCTGGGGTGCAGAGGACAACACCGTACCGCTGCGAGATGCGGGTGTCATCGCCGATGAATGGCCTACCGCCGACTTGCGCATTCTGCCGAAAGCCGGTCACTGGCCCCAGTTCGAGGCCCCCCAGACCACACGTCGCCTGGTCGCGGCCTATCTTGGCTTGCCGCTATCCAGTGACAAAATCTATACCCCGGTCGATGATAACGCGCTCGTGCAGGTTCGTGACATCGCGCAGTTCCTGGCTCATTCCGATATTGCCAACAACCTGAACCTGGCGCAGCGTATCCGTCTGGCCGCCCAGGCCACGCCGCGCAGCTATGCGCCAGGCGAAACGATCGCCGCTACCAGCCAGTCCGGCAGTGAGCTGTATGTCGTCTATAGCGGCACGCTTGAAGTATGGAGCGACCCTGACGGTCCTGGGGTAGGTGACCCCACTCACAAACAACTTGTCACCCATCTGCGCCCCGGCACGATGACGGGCGAGTACGCGATGTTCGACCAGGGTGTACGCAGCGCCGACCTGGTTGCCGGAAAGTCGGGCGCGACGGTGTTGGCTTTCGACCGCGAGCGACTGCTGGCCTTGTGCGAGGACGATGCGGTGCTCGGCACGCGGCTGCTCTGGAACATCGGCACGGCGATGACACAGCGGGTGCGGTTCATCATCTGGCAGTTGCAGCGGGCGAGCCGCAGGATGGAGGCAGCGAGGGAAGTGCCACCGGCCAGCCTCGATCAGCAGCACAAACACCAGCCGATTTGATTTTAGATTTTAGATTTTGGATTTCGGATTTTAGATTTTGGATGGGGGGAGCGTGATTTGGTTTAGCCAGGCGCGGGTGGCTTTGGGGGAACGCAGGCGGATGACGGTGAGGTGTTGGTAGGCCGGTTCCTGCAGATGCTGGGGTGTCTGCCGGCGCCGCCTGGTGTGTGATTGGATGGCCCAAACGAAGAGAGAGTCCCGGCTGAAGAAAGCGCCCTTCCAGGTCTCCCGGTTGTTGTTCCACAAAACTTCGCGCGTGATCACGCGGCGCAGCGTGCGCGTGAGCAGACGCCATAAAACGACGGTGAATGGATAATCCAGCCAGACAAGCGTGTCGGCGCGTCCCCAGATGATGTCACGCGCTTTGCTGTAGTTGCCGTCGGTGGTCCAGGCATCCCCGCTGAGAGCCTTAACGACGGCGCTGCGGAAGGTTTCAGTCGGCAATGCTTCCCAACCCGGCCCCCAATATAGCGCGTCCAACTCGATGTGCGGGACGTGCAACCTCTCCGCCAGAATGCGCGCCAGCGTCGTCTTCCCCGCGCACGTCGTTCCAATGACGACGATGCGTTGGCCGATCATTCCCGGTCTGTTTTCCATTGTGGTCTCAAAGCATCAATCACGAATCTTCACGAATTTCCACGAATCGGATTTCCATTCCAGCCATGCTCGGAGCGGATCGCCAGATCCGCGGTTCTTGCGCGGAATTTCCACGAATCGGATTTCCATTCGTGATGATTCGTGATGATTCGTGTAGATTCGTGGTCAATTGGCTTGCATCGCCAACGCGATAGCACCGAGGACGCCGGCGCGATTGCCCAGGCCCGGCGGGACGATGTAGCTGTCGATGTCGTGCAGGATTTCGGGAACCTGGACATAGCCGTTGAGCAAGGTTTGCACCTCGCGGCGGATGAGCGGGAAGAGGTGTGCCTGCTGCATCACGCCGCCACCGAGGATGATGCGCTGCGGGCAGAGCGTGACGACGAAATTGGCGCACGCCAGCCCGATGTAGTGCGCTTCCAACGCCCAGGCGGGATGATCGGGCGGGAGCGTTTCGGCGCGTTGGCCCCAACGTGCTTCGATGGCCGGTCCTTTTGCCAGCCCCTCAAAGCAGTCGTCGTGATAGGGGCAGTTGCCGGGGAAAGGGTCCGCGTCGAAATCGTGCGGCAGGCGGATGTGGCCCATCTCCGTGTGCATCAGGCCGTGCAGCAGGCGACCTTCCACCATCGCCCCACCGCCGATGCCCGTGCCGACGGTGAGGTAGATAAAGGTGTCCAGCCCTTGCGCCGCGCCCCACGTGCCCTCGCCCAGCGCCGCCCCGTTCACATCCGTGTCGAAGCCGACGGGTACGCCGAGCGCCGCCTGCACCCGCCCGGCGAATGGGGTGTTGCCCCAGCCCGCTTTGGGCGTGGAGGTGATGTAGCCCCAGGTGGGCGAGCGTGGGTTTGGGTCCACCGGGCCGAACGCGGCGATGCCCACCGCATGCAGCGTCGCGCCCCCGGCTACCACGCCGCGAAAGAACTCGATGGCCTGGCCGATGGTCTCTTCCGGCGTTGTCGTCGGAAACCGGATTTCATCCACGATATGGTCGGGGCCGCTGCCCACCGCGCAGACAAACTTGGTCCCGCCCGCTTCGATGCCGCCGAATAGGTCCAT
>JAIOAS010000067.1 GCA_019873725.1 Chloroflexota bacterium
GAGGTCGCCCGGCGAGACGCCGAGCACGTCGCCGAACAGAAAGTGCGTCAAATCCACCGTGTAACTGCGCGCCGTCGAGATCAACGCGATGCCCAGGGCAAACGCCCCGGCGAAGATGATGCCCGTGGCGGTGTCCTCGCGCACCTTCGTCTGCTTGCTGATCGCGCCGATGCCGAGGGAGGCCAGCACCGCCGTCCCCAGCGCCCACCAGAACAGCGGCCCGCGCGCACCCCCGCCGACGAGGTAGCCCACCGCCACGCCCGGCAGAATCGAGTGCGCCAGCGCATCGCCGAAGAACGCCATCCCCCGCAGCACCACGTAAGTCCCCACGACGGCGCAGACCACGCCCACCATCACCGCCGCCAGCAGACCGCGCACCATAAAGGCGTACTGCAACGGCGCAACCAGCCACTCCACGATGTTAGTCATGGCGATGATCCCCCTCGCAGCACGTATCCCCCACCGCCACCAGACCACCATCCAACGGCAGCAGGTGCAGATGCCCGTCATACGCCGCCATCAACCGCTCCGGCGTGAACACCTCCGTTGGTTCGCCGAAGCCGAGCAGCCGCCGGTTCAGCAGCATCACCCGGTCGAAGTACTGCACCGCCTGATCCAGGTCGTGGGTGGACAGCATAATCGTCACGCCGCGCGCGCGGAGGTCGCGGAGCAACTGGAAGATGCCCTCCTGCGACGGCACATCCAGCCCGGTGAGTGGCTCGTCCATCAGCATCAGCTCGGCTTGCTGCGCCAACGCGCGGGCGATGAACATCCGCTGCTGCTGCCCGCCGGAAAGCGCGTTGATCTGCCGGTTCGCCAGGTCCGCAATGCCCACCAATTCCAGACATTCCTGCACCTGAGCATGATCGCGCTTGCCGGGCTGACGGAACAGCCCCAACTGCCCGATCCGCCCCATCAGCACCACGTCGCGCACCGTCACCGGGAACTGCCAGTCCACGGCGGTGCGCTGCGGCACGTAGGCGATGCAGATGTGGCCCCCCGGCCCGTGCCCGTAGACCGTCACCGCGCCGGACGTCGGCGCGAGCACGCCCGCCACGGCTTTGAGTAGCGTGCTCTTGCCCGCCCCGTTCGGCCCGACGACGGCGACCTGCTCGCCCGCGCGCAGATCGAACGTCACGTCATCCAGCGCGGCGTGCCCGTTGTAGCGCACCGTCAACCTGGAGACGGACAGAATCGGCGTGCCCGGCTGGTGCGGCGCGTGGTGGCGGGTGAGCATGGATTTGAGGGGAGTAGTGAAGGTTAACATAACGGTCGCCAGGAAAATATAGCAGCTATACTTCGCCGGGCCAAAGTTGAAATCCGGCCTGGACAAAATGATGATCGAAGGCAAAGGCTTGCATCAAACCCCAGCGCTTCATCATGGCAAAACTGGTACAATCAGTAAATGCCCACACCTTGTCGTCGTACTTTTTGAACCATTGCCACGCTTCGTCCCAGACTTCAGTGTCTATACGCAGCAATTTGGTATTACGACTGCGTTGCACCATTTCGCCAAAACGCACAGCAGCTTCCCGACCGGCATGATACAACAGCAAGGTCAATGCCTCGTCTAGCACATAATCGGTCGTAAAGAGCAATGCAGGCCGATTGCGTAACGAGAACATAGCAGCGTTAGCTTGCTCATGATGACGATCTCGCTGGTCGTAATAGGCCACCCACGCGCTCGTATCCACAAAGAGTCTCATTATGAATCTCCACGCGAAGGCTTTGTATAAAGATAAGAATCATGCTTTTCAGCTAAATCTCCCTTACCACTATCTATTGCGCCGGCGAGTTCAAACAACGCATCGTCAGCCCGCAAAACAGGGTCTTGGGAATCTGCCAGGTACACCATCAAAGCCTCGCGAATCTGCTGCGCCAGGGTCAGACGCAGTGTTGCGCCTCGTTCCTGGAGAGATTCAACGAGAGCACGTGGTAATTCAATTTGGGTAAGGACCATTTCACTCATTGTCCACCTCCTCTTACGGTTACAAGCTCTGGCAAGGATTTACTTCTGTTCGCGCTTGATCTCAGCAACAATATCATCCAGCGTCAAGTCAGCAAACAGTGCCTCTCGCTCTTCTGGGTAGTTGCCATATCCAGTATCCATCGTACCGGACAGTTCAGACATATCCTCAGCTTGCAAGACAAACATGCAAAAATCTGCCAAATGGAGTAGGTCAGCTTTATCCCACTCAATATACTCTGTCGAGTCGTGGGGCGCCCCAAACTCGCGTTCGGCATCCTCGGTTTCAAAATTCATCGGTATTTCTATGTCTTTCGGCATAGCACACACCTTCTGTCGCGTCTCCCGGAATGATTTACAAGATCTTTTTCGTTCAGTCACTATCATGCAACGCGAGGATCTAGCCCCTCTCCCATTGGTTTCGGGGACCTGTGCCGTCAATCATACGCTATCTGGTCTTATAAACTTCGCGACGATGTCGCACAAAATGTACGATAATGCTACGCTCAGCACTGCTGAACGTATACAAAACCCGATAATCGCCAACACGTAACTTATAGACTCCCTCCCATTGCCCGGCCAACGGCTCAAGGGTGAGCGTCTCAAAATTCTCTGCCAGCCACTTGATCTTGGTGAAAATACGTTGGGCGATAGACTTGTTTAGACGCGCCAGATCATCAGCAGCAGTGGGAGTGAACTCAACCCGGTACATTTTACCAACTCAATCCCAACTTAGCCGCGACAGTATCCGCCGACAGTGTTTCTCCGCCCGCTTTGACCGCTGCCAAGGAATTCTGTAACAGGCAATTGAAATCTTCGCGCAGTTCCAAACCCACATCAGGGTCGCGGAACAAGTCCAGCAAAGTCTGCGTAACAGTTTCCTGAATCAGCGATTTGAGTTCATCCACACTCATATCGGCTACACGTGTTGCTACCATTGCGCCACCTCCTCAATCCTGAGTTGATCGTCTTTTTACTTCAACCCCTCCACCATCGCCCCCACATTGTACTTCACATAGCTCAAATAGCTATCCGCCTCCCCGCCCGGCGCGGTGAGCGAGCCGGTATACAGGAACACCAGCCTGACACCAGTACCCTCCGCGACGCGCTGCGCGAGGGCGGGGTTGACGGTGCTGCCGACGAAGACGGCCTTGACGCCGTAGGCGCGGATGCGGTCTTCGAGGGCGGCGAGGTCGCGCGCGGAGGGCTGCGCGGCGGTGCTGTAGCCGGGGACGACGGCGCCGACTTGCTCGAAGCCGTAACGTTGCGCGAAGTAGGCGAACGTCTCGTGGTCGGTGACGAGTTTGCGGTTTTCCGCCGGAATCGCCGCCACCTGTTCACGCACCCAGGCGTCCAGCTCGCGGAGTTGGGCGCGATAGGCGTCGGCGTTGGCGCGGTAGTCGGCGGCGTGGGCGGGATCGTGCAGGACGAGCGCCGTCTCGATGTTGTCCACCCAGCGCAGCACGTTGTTGGGATCGGTCCAGGTGTGCGGATCGATGCCCTCGTGGTCATGCGCGTCTGTGAGCACATCGTCTGTGAGTTCATCTTCGTGATGCTCCGCCTTGATGAACGCCAGGCCCTCCGAGACGTGGACGACGTCCGCATCGCCGCCGGCGTTGTCGAGCAGTCGTTCGAGGAACGCTTCCAGCCCCGCGCCGTTCGCAAAAATGACATCGGCATCCGCCACTTTCGCCATATCCTGCGGACTGGGATCGAACACGTGCGGGTCCGCGCCCACCGGCAGTAGCACCGTCAAATCAATCGCGTCGCCGCCCACTTGCGCGACCACGTCCCCCACAATCGTCGTCGTGGCGACCACGCGCAGTTTATCCCCCCGCGCCGCCGGTTTCCCCGCACACGCGCTCACCATCGTCAACACAACCAACACCGCCGCTATCCATAACCATCGCTTCATGCACTCACCCCCTCAATGTCAACGGATTGAACGGATTTTAACGGATCAGGAAGAGAAAAATCCGTTTCATCCGTTTAATCCGTTGACAAAACTTTGTTCATTCATACACTCACCATTTCAATGTCAACGGATTGAACGGGTTTTACGGATTAGTAAAACCCGTTTCATCCGTTTAATCCGTTGACAAAACTTTGTTCATTCTTCCAGGCCGTGTGCTGCCAGCAAGGAAGCGTTGGTCAAGATATCCGCCGTGGCGCCATCGGCGACGACGCGCCCGCCGTCCAAAACCACGGTACGGGGCAACAACTCCCGCACCATATTGAGGTCGTGCGTCGCCACGAGCATCGTCTGGGGCAGCGAGCGCAGCAGGTTGATGAAGCTGCGCCGTCCGCGCGGATCGAGGCCGCCGGTCGGCTCATCCAACACCAGGATTTCCGGGTCCATCGCCAGCACTGTCGCCAGGGCCACACGCTTCTTTTCACCCGTGCTCAGGTGATACGAAACGCGCGCCGCATAATCCGCGATGCCCACCGTCGCCAACGCTTGCGCCACGCGCGCGCGCACCTCGGCTTCAGGGAGGCCCTGGTATAGCAGGCCAAATGCCACGTCGTCGAAGACCGTCGGCGAGAAAAGCTGATCGTCGGGATTCTGGAAGACCAGCCCCACCCCGGCCCGCACTTTCCCCAGGTTCTCTTTGCGTACCGCAAGACCACACGCGCGCACTGTCCCATCCACGGAGGTCAAAATGCCGTTGAGGTGCAACAGCAGCGTGGACTTGCCCGCGCCGTTCGGCCCGACGAGCGCGACCTTCTCGCCCATCCCGATGTGCAGCGAAACGTCGTGCAGCGCGCGCCGCCCGTCGGGATAAGCATAAGAGAGATGTTCAACTTCAATCGTATGGTGCACGTCAGCTCCTAAAAACCACAGAGACACGGAGATCACAGAGAGAATATGACGACCTCTGTGCCCTCTGTGTCTCCGAGGTAAAATTTCTATGACCAGCTACACACAAAAAGTCACGCACGTCCGGTTGAACATGCGTGACCTTCAGTATACCCGAAATGAGAAGTTGGACAACAGCTTACCGACCTGGCGTCGGCGACGTAACCGAGACCTCCACCGTAACGTAACCGTCGTTGTCGCTGAGAATGTCATCGTTGATGCGCAGGTACAGCAAACCGCCGCGGTCCGCGTAGAAAGTTCCACCGCGTCCTACGATGAAGGGGGGGCCATCCTCGCCGATGCGACCAAGCAACACCCCGCCCGCAACGCCGCTGACCGGATAGTAGCTCGGTGCGGGATAGCGCTTATGCCCTTCCGGGCCGTGGTACTCGCCCGGTGTGTAGAGCCACGTCCCCTGCGCGCGCAAGCGAATGAGATCGCCCTCGTTCACCTGCACCCCCACGCTCTGCCAATCGCGGTAGGCGTAGATGCGCGGCTGCGACAAGGCATCGTGACGCAGCGGCCCGAGGCCGCGCCGCGCCACCCCGATCCCCACACCGACCAGCATAATCACCGCTAGAAACACAAGGATCCATACACGTTTCATAGCCAGCTCCTTTGGGAAGGTAGACAGTAGACGGTAGACGGTAGACAGGGGAAGAACCCCCGTCTACTGTTTACGATCTACCGTCTACTCCCCTGACGTCCGCAGTTCGACGACGGGAACAGTGTCGCCGGAGCCACCACTGATGATCCATTTGCTGTTGTCCTTCAACTGCTCTGCGATGAGCAACTGGATGTACTTCTCGCCCAGCTCCCCCTTGCCTTGTAGCGCGGCAAGGATGGCCTGCATGGCCTCGCGCTCGGCGGCGGAGGTGAGAGCAATGCGCTGCGCGTCGGCTTCGGCCAGCGCGGTGATTTCATAGGCGCTCCCCTCGGCTTTCTTTTGCGCCGCATAGAAATCGGCGTCCGCGAGAGTGCGCCGCTGCGCGGCCTCGGCCTGCGCCTGCTCCTGCCGCTGCACCGCGACCATGCGATCCTTGATCGCCGTCACCACTTCTTCCGGTGGGGAAGCGGACTGAATCTGCACCGTGACAAACTGTACGCCGTACTGCTGCTCCTTCTCACGGAGCGCCGCCATCACCTCGGTGTTCATCTCTGCGCGGCTGTGCATCACCTCGGTCATGTCTTTTGTGTTGACGACGTCCCGCAGCTTGCCCTGGACGAATTCAAAGATAATGCGCTCCGGGTCATCCACCTCCAGCGCGAACCGCTGCGGATCGGTGACGCGGTAGGTGTACTGCAACGAGACATCCATCGTCACATCGTCGGACGTCATCGCCGCCACGCGCTCCACGTAGCCCAACCGCTCGTTCACCTTGACGATGATGACCGTATCCACCAGCGGAATCTGCACATGCCAGCCGGGTTCGTCCACCGAGATAAAACGCCCACCCCGCAGATGCAGGCCGCGCTCGTAGGCGTGGATTTTGTAGACGGCCGAACGCCCTACCACCACCAATACCACCAGCGCCACCACTGCCGCCAGCAAAATCGTCGCCAGTTTGAACAGCCGGTCAATTACCCCCAGCGGAGACTCCCGCACCGGTCGATTGCCTTCAGTAGAAACCATCGTTTGTGTCATCTTAACCTCCATCGTCTAGTGATCAAATGGGATGACCTCCCATTTTTACCCCCAGTCTAGCAGAGATGACACACGTGCGCTACTGTAGAAACCTACAGTTTGCCTCATTCCAAATGCGCCTGCGCCCACACTGCGGCCTCGACCCGCGAGATAACGCCAAGTTTGCGGAGGATATTGCTGACGTGAAAATCCACCGTGCGCACGGTGATGTATAGCGCCTGCGCGATCTCTTTGTTGCTCAACCCGTCGGCGACACAGCGCAGCACTTCCCGCTCGCGCTCGGTAAGGGTGTCGCGGACACGCGCGACTTCCGCCTGCCAACGCTTGACGCGCGCCATCTGCTCAGGCGTCCACAATCGTTCGCCGCGCATTGCCGCCTGGACCGCCGCCACGATCTGGCCCGGCGCTTCGTTCTTCAGCAGATAGCCCACCGCGCCCGCCGCCAACATCCCGGCCAGATAACGGTCGTCGTCGTAAGCAGAGAGGGCCACCACACGCACCGGCAACCCGCGCCGGACCACCGCCTCCGCCACCGCCGCCCCTTCGATTTTGGGTAGTTGGCAATCCAGCACCGCCACGTCCGGCTGCAGGCTCTCGATCAGCGCCAGGGCCGCCTCGCCATCGTCCGCTTCGCCCACCACCTCGATGTCAGAAGCGCGATCCAACAACACGCGCAGTCCCATCCGCAGCGCGGGGTGGTCATCGGCAAGCAACACACGAATTGTTGACACGTTACGTCCTCTTTTTGTCAGCAGATTAAGCAGATTTAGCAGATTGAATTCTATGAAATCTGCTAAATCCGCTAAATCTGCTGATAAAACTACTCACCTCTCAACAAAGCGTCGAATTCCTCGGCGGCATCCACCAAACGGCCTGGCTTGCGGGTGAGGCTGAACCAGTCCCATTGGTCGCTGTGTGGGAAGTCGTCGAGGAACCAGACCAGCGCCACAATCTGCGGCTCGGCGTTGACCACGTCCAACGCCGCCGTCAGCCAACCGCGCGGATAGTTCTGCGCCGGCGGGATATTGGCCTCACGGTCGTAAGTGTTGGTGGAGATGATGTAGACGGGCAACCCGCGCGTGGTCGGATAGGCGTTGATGATGTCTAGCCAGTCGCGGTAGACGCCGAAGCCCACCCGCGCCCCGTTCCATGCCACGCGGTGCATGTCCACGCGCGGTTCGTCGGCGCGAAGCGCACCCGAAAGTTCCGGCGCATCCGGCAGGCCCGGCGCTTGTACGTCAAAGCCGTCCGGTGTGGCAAGCGGAATACCCACCGCCGCCTTCGCTTGGGCGCCTTCATCCAGCAGGGCGACAAGGGTGTGCATGTAATTGAGCCATGGCGCATCCACAGTATAAGGCCGGTCGCCGTCCTGATCGACGCTCCACGGCCGTAACGGTCCCACGAGCACCCGCGCGTTTTGGTTCTCGGCGCGGATCGTCTGCACGACGTTGTCGGTATGGGTCTCGTCTTCGCCGTAGCCGTTGAAGACGCGCGCATACCACGCCGGCGTTACTGCGCGTTCTGGCGCCAGCGCGTTGGCCTCCGCCGTGTTGAAATCCGCCCCAACGATGAAGCCGTATACCTCCCGCAACCGCGCGTCACGCGCCAGGCGGCGGAAGTATTCGAGGTACTCCGTGAGCGCCAGATAATCGTCTACCGCAGGGACACTCTGCGCCTGATCGTAGTCCACGCGCACCAGCACCCGCAAGCCTTTACTGTGATGAACGGCGATCCGCGCCGCCAGATCATCCACGCCCCAAAACGCTTCCTCGGCTTGCCGGGCATACGTCACCTCCACGGCCCACCCACTGCGCCCACGCCAATCCCGCGCCACGTTGGGTAGCGCCAGGCCGAGCTTCGTCGGCGTCGCAGAGACGCGGGCGGGCGTCACTTCGCCAAGCGTAAACCGGCCCCGCTCCACGCAACCGGTGTGGCAATCGTGGTAGAAGCGCACTTCGTACCCGGCGCTTTCGGGGACGGTGAATGTCCAGCGCCACCGCCACGTGTCGCCATAGCGCACGCCCTGCCCCAACGACGTTGCCGGTACATCATCCACCGTGAGCGTGACGAACGTCCAGGGCGTCACGTCCGTCACCAACGCAGTCGCCGTTTCGCCAGGCTGCGGCAAGGCCGGCTCGAACGCCAGGCGCGGCCACGACAATCCGCTTTCATTGCCAGGAACGACGTAGACTTTCCCGCGAATCGGCAGCAGCCAGTAACCGGCGATAAGCCCTATCACCAGCAAAGCTCCCCACCATTTACGAATTGCGAATTGCGAATGACGAATCACGAATCCCCAATCCCTAACCACTTTGCTTAGAGCGGATCGCCAGATCCGCAAAGCCTGCACAACGCGCCGGGATCTGCCGATCCGCAGCAAGCATAAAACGATGAATTCTCAATCACGGATCACAAACTTCGCGCAGGTGCCTGCCCCATCCATACCCGGACTCTCGATCACCAGCTCACTTTCGTGACGCCGCAAAATTTCCGCGACGAGGGACAGCCCCAGTCCGCTACCTTCGACCCCTTTGGGCGCGGCGCGATAAAAACGGCGGGCGATGTACGGCAGGTGTTCCGGCGGGATGCCAGGGCCGGTATCGCAAACAGAGCAGGCAATACCGCCTTCGGTGCGGCGCAGCGACACGGTGACGCGATCGCCGGGACGCGCGTACTTGAAGGCGTTGTCCAGCAGATTGAGGAACACTTGCCGCAAGCGGTCGGCATTGGCGGGGACGAAGGGCAGCGGCGATTCTGCTTCCAGCGAGAGCGCCATCTGTCGTTCCACCGCGCGCGGCGTGGAGTGCAACACGACCTCTTCGACCAGCGCAACCAGATCCACCGGGCGACGCGGGAGTTCGGGCGCAGTCTCCAGGCGGCCCAGTTCAAGCATATCGTTGAGCAGGCGCGCCATGCGTTGCGCCTCGTCTTTGGCGAACGCGAGCGACTGCTGTTGCACCTCCTGTCCCACGTCGCTCAAGCCCAGGATTTCGAGATGCGTGAGGATCGTGGCGATCGGCGTGCGCAACTCGTGCCCCAAGTCGTTGATGAGCGCGCGCCCGGCCTGCTCGGTGCGTTGCTGCGCGGTGACGTCGAGCAGGAAAACGAAATCTCGCCCATTCCAGGGGATCACCCACCAACGCGCCGTCTGCCCGGAGGCAAACGTGACCGTGCGATAGCGCCCCACCCCCGGAGCAGCGGTCTCCTGGCGAGCAGCAGCGCGGTCGGCGGTGAGCAGCGGCATCCAATCCGCATCGGGTAACGCACCCATCCCTTCAGGAAGATGCAACAAGCGGCGCGCGTAGGGATTGGCGTAACGCACATCCCCGCCCTCCAACGCTGCTACGCCGAATGGTGCGTCGTCCAACACGCCCAGCAGCGAACCGCCATCGGGCAGATTCGCAACCGGGCGCGTGCGGCGTCTCGCCAGCCAGTAACTCCCGCCGGCAACCGCCAACAGCAGAACGAGCAGGGCAAAAAGCAGCGTTTTGAGATCAAAGGTCAACATATCGATCAGCCAACGGGTTTGCATGCGGATAACAACACAGCACCTTATCCAGATACTCGATCCCACAGAAATACGGGCAGATCGAGACGTTCTTCACCGCACAGCGGTGTTCCGTTGTCCCTTCGACTTCGTTCCAGGGGCACGCATCCTGCTGCCAGGCGATGTCCCCGCCCGGCGTTGCCAGGTCGATGTCCATATTCGCGCCATTCAGTTTGCGTATGGTCATCCCACCGTCACCCCAGCCGCATCCAGGCGGCGCTTTGCCTCCGCCACCACGTCGGCGGATAGTGGACCCGCCTGGGCAGCGGCGACGTTCTCTGCCAGGTGATCGAGGTTCTTCGTGCCAACGATGATCGTGCTGACACCCGGATGCGCGATGACGAAGCGCAGCAGAAAGCGCGCCGCGCTCTCGCCGGGCGCGCGCAGGTCGTCCAGGCCGAGTTGTGCGCAGGCGTCCGCGAGGCTCTCCCACGGATCAACGCGCCGGGTCGCGCCGCGAATGATCGTACCAATGCCCTTCGCGGCGGCCTCGGCAATCGCCGCCTCGCTGTGTCGCACCAGCGCCGAATACCACACCTGCATCGCCTCGAACGCGGCCCACGCCGGGTCGAGATAGCCCTGCATCTGCACGTAGCCGTATTTCTCGGATGCGCCGCCCATGCTCACGGCGATGTGGCGCACTTTGCCCTCGTCGCGAATTTTGAACATCGTCTCCAGGACGTCGGTCTCTTGCAGCTCGTGTGGATGCGCGCTATGGACTTGCCACACGTCCACATACTCTGTGTTGAGGCGTTTCAGGCTGTGCTCGATGTTGTGACGGAGCTGCGCGCCGGTCCAAATGTGCCACGGCGCGCCTTCCCCACCAGTGTAGGGGACGTTGCACCCGCATTTCGTCGCCAGCACGTACTCGGAGCGACGGTGCGCGATGCATTGGCCGATGTAGTCCTCACTCGGCCCGTAATCTGGCGAGGTATCGATGAACGTGATGCCCGCGTCGAGCACAGCGTTGAGCAGCCGATCCGCCGCAGCCGCATCCACCTGCGGATTGCGCAGTTCCATCGCCCCGTAGCCGAGCACGGTGACGTTCAAACCTGTTTTGCCAAATTGTCGTTGTTCCATTGCACCCCTTTTATATGATCAACAAAGTGACCACCGCCTGCGCCAGCGAGGTCACTAACACGGCGACCAGCAGCAGCCTGGAGGTCGCCGTGTCGAACTCGGCGCGGCCTTTTCGCAGGAAGTAGGTGTGAATACAGAACGCGAGAATCCCGGCCCCGCTGATGACAAACGAAAGTATCCATCCAGCCGGCGCGCCTCGATCAACCAAAACCAGTCCATACAACCCCACAACGTACAGCGGGAAATGGAGCAACAAAAATCCCGTGATCCCACCTGGCAGCCGGAAAAGCTCCCACTCCTTCCAGTAAGCGGAATCCATCTCGTGCAGGATCAACAGGACTGTATTGAGCAGATAGAGCCAAAAGAGTATGGTTTTCATTGAACCTCGCATTGACCAGTTACAACGCTACCGACGTGCCTTGCGTCCAAATACAACCCCTAACGGCACCACTATCAATGCCAGCGCCACATCCAGGAGCAACACAAAAACCATGATCGCATAGAACCCACTGAGCAAACGGCTCAACAGCATAAAAACAAAACCGATCAGATCACCGCCGGCCCACAGGGTCAGCACATTGACCAGGAAAAAGACGCCAATCAGCAAGATAAGTCCTGGGCGGGCCAGGGCAAGGTCCTCAGGACTGAGATCCATACCATTTACAATCGCAAAGGCGAGATAGATAAAGAGAGCGAGTCGTTGCGCCGGTATTTCTCGCACAGCAACAAGCCGCGACAAAATCTGCTCGGTGTTGAGAAGAATGCCTTCCAGAAACTGAGTTAACGCGCTCAGTAGATCTGAACCATTGCCCATGACGATAGAAGGAGCGCCCTTAAACAAACCCGTCCCCAACAACTGCACCGATAAGATATAAATGACCAGCGAACCCACCACAATCGGGCCGAAACTGACGAAAAGTCCGCCGATACGTTGAAAGGTATTGACCGGCGGGTTATATGCGACATACCCCAAATCATCCGGCTTGTACTGGAACAGCTTGACCTTTTTGATCTCGTACCCAAAGAGCGCCAGGAAAAATGAATGGGCAAGTTCATGCAACACCACTCCAGGAGACATAAGATACGCATAGAGCCATCGAGGGAAAATGCTGCCCGCGTATGTCCGAATGGTGTGGCTGAGAAAGTGAATAAGAATACCCAAAATCAACCCCACACCGATCAACAACAACACATGCAGCACCGTGATCACGGCGACATTTCCCAGGTATACGAGAAGGTTTTCCCAAGGGAATGGTCTCACCTCATCCTCCATTGAGGAACCCTTGCGAAGGTGAGCCAAAGTTCCTTTCGCCTGGACCTTCGCAAGGGTTAAGAATTCAAAAAGCTACCGCAATGCCAATTTGACCGTCTTCACCTCAAACGGCCTGAACTCCAACGGGATCGTGCCGCCGTCGCAGGACAACGCCGCCTGGACGTTTTCCAGCATATCCGTCAGCGCCGCAGACACGACCGGCAGCGCAGTCGTCAGCGTGGCGCGCGTCGCCATCCGCTTGGCTTCATACAGGCGCACAATCACATCGGGCGAGCCATCCTCGGCGGGCTTGACGGCCTCGATGATGACGTTTGGCGCGTCCACCGCAAACAGTGAGGCGGTACCCGCATCGCCAGGCGCGGTAAGTGGGGGGATATTCAGATCATAGCCCTCGCGGACAACGTCGCTGTCGGCAAAGCTGCCGTTCCAGGCGTAGAAGGCGTAGGTGAACGTCTGCACCCCCTGGTCGGCGGTCATATCCGGGGCCAACGGCGACCTGAGCAGCGTCAGGTTGATGCTGTTGCCGAGTACGTTGACGCCGTACTTGCAGTCGTTGAGCACCGCGCAGCCGCGATTTTCCTCTGCCAGCGCCGTCCACTTGTGGTTGGCGACCTCGAACCGGTCGGCGTCGAAGGGGCGCGAGCGGTGGTTGGGGCGGCGGATATGGCCGAACTGGATCTCGTGGATCGCCTCGTGCGCGTGAACGTTCACCGGGAAGGCGACCTTGAGCAGCTTGTGCCGCTCGCGCCAGTCCACGGTGGTGACGAAATCCACCCGGCGACTGCCGCGGCGCAGGCGGATCTCCTGCGTCAGCGTGGAATCGTGCAAGCGGCGGGTGACGCTCAAAATGGCGACCAACGGACCGGCGGTGACCAACTCGAACGTTGCCGGCTCGTCGAGCGCCACGGGCGTCTGCTCATACATACTGTCAATGTCCCAGGCGTCGAAGCGCGAGGGGACGTCCTTGTACATCTTGAAGCTGTTGCACGGCCCGGCAGCCAACTCGCGCTGTGTCTCCTTGTCGAAAATGCTGGTGATCTGCCCGTAGGCGTCGAAGGTCAGGCGCAACACGTCATTTTCCAACAAAATAGGAGATGCAATAGGTGTCACCTCTACCGCGCCGGGATCGGGAAGCAAGTGAACGTCGGCCTGCGCCAGCGTCGTCCAGCCGCAAGCAGGGATGCGCACCTCAGTGTAGGTCGTATCGCCTACCGTCTGCACCGGCAGCACGCGAGCGTCGGCCGTCTGCACGCCGAGCCAGCCAGGCGGGAGCGCGACCATAACATCTCGCTCCCATGAAAGGGAGTTGAAAACGGTCAAGACCTGACAGGTCTCAGAAGACCTGTCAGGTCTAATAGCCAGCGCATCCAACGCGGATTCAGTCACGCGCTTGGCTGCAGCGATTACGCCTGCATACGCGGCTTCGGCCTCCTCGTAGACGCGGTGAATGGACGATCCCGGCAGGATGTCGTGGAACTGATTGAGCAGAACGACCTTCCACGCGCCATCCAGCGTCGCCGCCGTAAAGTCGAAGCCTTTGAGCGCGCGTGCCGCGACCCCCCACAGTTCCGCCTCGCGCAACGCCAACTCACTCTTGCGGTTGCCCTTCTTCGTCTTAGCCTGCGAGGTGAGCACGCCCCGGTGCGCCTGGAAGTACAATTCGCCAACGTAACGCACGTCGGGCCAGCCGCGCGCGTCCTGGTCCTTGAAGTAATCGAGGGGATGCGCAATCCTGAACTTCGGCGCGCCTTCCAGGTTGGTGAGCCGACGGGCAAATTCCAAATGATCGCGGGTGGGGCCGCCACCGCCATCGCCATACCCGAAGGGGTACAGCCGCGTGGCGAAACCATCCTTCTGCACGCGCTCGTTCCAACGTTGGATGACGCTGCTGGGATCGACGCGCGCGTTGTAATCGTTGTGCAGGTGGACGAAGACCTCGGAGCCGTCGATGCCTTCCCAGACGAAGGTGTTGTACGGGAAGGGATCACCGCCGTGGTACGCCCAGAAAATCTTCTGCGTGGAGAAGTACTTGACGCCGCAGCCACGCATAATCTGTGGGAGCGCGCCGGAATAGCCAAAGACGTCCGGCAACCAGAGCAGCTCGCAATCCACGCCGAACTCGTCTTTGTAGAAGCGCTTGCCATGCACGAACTGGCGGATCAGCGCCTCGCCACCGGAGATATTGGTGTCTGGCTCGACCCACGTTCCGCCCTCGACGATGAACTGGCCGGCCCGCGCCGCGTCCTTGATCCGTGCGTAGATTTCGGGGTAGCGCTGCTGCAACATCCAGAAGAGATGGGGCTGGCTTTGCAGGAACTTGTACTCAGGATACTCCGCCATCAACGCCAACTGCGTCGCCATTGTACGCCCGGCCTTGCGCTCGGTCTCTTGCAGCGGCCACAGCCACGCCACGTCTATGTGCGAGTGGCCGAAGGCGAACATCTCCGGCGTGGTGGAACCGTTCACGCAGTCCAGCAGCGGCTTGAGCCGCGCGCGCCCCGCCGCAACCGTCGCCAGCATCTCGGCTTCGGGCACCTCGAAGTCCACAATCAACGTGAAATCGCGCAACCCCTGGTCGATCTCCATCACCCGCAGCGAGTTCGCGTCCAGGTTCTCGCGCAGTTGCCAAAGCGTCATCACATCCACCCACAGTTGGTAGACTTCCTCCTGCCACACGCCAAACGTCGTCAAGCCGACGACGGCCTGGGTGGGGCCGGGTTCGGGGACAGTCTCGCGGTCGGGCGGCGTTGGCCCGGTTTCGCAATTGCGCGGCCCATGCCCGGCATAAGCTTCGACAAGCACGTCGTAGCGCGTTCCGGGGACGCCATCCAGCGCCAGCGTGATCTCGCGGTGCTCGCGGTCGCGCGCACCGGCAGCGAACGGATGTTTTTTATCCGCGCCATTCAAAAAAACGATGCTCTCCGCCCCCACATCCACTGCCAAAACAATGCGCTTTCCGGCAGCCGCATCGGGCAAGTCGAAGCTGCCCTTGAACCAGCCATACTCCCACTTCGCGCCCCAGGCTGTGCCGGGCGGCATAGGGAAGAAATCGCGGGAGGCGGCCTCTTCGGGCGTCAGTTGTTCCAGGGTGACAAAGCCTTCCAGAGCCACGGTGCCAAGCGGCTGATAGAAATGGCGTTGTAGTTCTTCATACCAGTGATAAATCCGATCTTTCCATTCAATTGTCAAAGCCATGTTGAACTCCTCTTGGTAAAATTGAGAACAGAGATTTACGACGCTATGTGACCATTTTACTATGATTCCGTTAAGAATCCGAATCCATGCCAAACCCCGGATACATTTCAGAATGGGGGTGACTGATCAGCTGGCCTCCGGGCGATGCTCAGGCCGGTCTCCAGACCGCGCCTGCGCATCGCCTGATCCGGGGAGTGGCGCGGTCAGAGACCGGCCACAGCAAGCATTGCCCCTGAATTGAAATGCACCTCCCAACCCCAGAGAATAGGAAATTTTACAAAACGTTAACAAAGATCTTATGTATTTTTTAGAATAGTGTGATATAATACCTCTGGATGTAAGGGGGAAACATCTACTTAACAGTTGAATATTGTATTCGCCGAATGTGACGCACGATACACAACGGGGGAACCAAACGGGGGGCGAATCACCAGAATGGTGAGGGGGAGCTTCTTTAACCCCAGCCCGACAGCTAACCTCGTAGGCGTAAAAGAAGGACACCCATAGACAAGGTGCCCTTTTTTGTTGCCATACACAAAGTGCACCTCTGATGTGGGGAACTTCACGAACACAAAGGAGGCATACAATGGAAAATTGGTTTTTCTTGAATTACGTAGCGACACTTGAGGCTGAAGAGCGAGCACGTCAGCTCAGGAAAGAACCGGTCAAGCGCGCGGCTTTTGGCCGGAGTTGGTTAAGAAACTTCGTACGTTACATAACCAGTTCTCTCTCGTAGCGACTGAATACCGGACGGCCCTTGTCGCTGCTTTCCCCCCTCGGGTCGTTTTGGTTTAACAATGGAATAAGATACTCGCCGAATGTGCGCAGTTCGACTGTGCAGAACGGGGGACCCAAAACCGGGGCGAATCGTCAGGTCGCAGCCTGATGAGGGGTCATCTTCTTTGGCCCAAGCCCGACAGCTAACCTCGTAGGCGTTAAAGAAGGACACCCAACCACAGGGCGTCCTTTTTTGTTGGCGCGCTCCTGTCGTTGGATCGGTCTTTCAAAGGGTATCCAGCAAAAAGGAGGTGTGCAATGGAAATGTGGATGAATTCGTATCTGTTAGCGCAGATCATCACTGAGGAGCGGCTGCAGCAACACAGACGAGAACCGGTTGTGCTCTTCAACTTCAATTTCAACTGGTTGCGGCCCATTGTGAAGAGCCTTGTCGGTCTCTTCCTGTAACTCTTCATAACCAGGAGTCCTTGAAAGGCAATGCCTTTCAAGGACTTTTCTTTTTCAGCAACAGCTCACGCGATTCGCCCGCGACAGCATCGAAATGCGCGTCTAGCGCCCCATTGAGACCACGCAGGCCCGCAACGACCGCTTCCGCCCAATCCAGATAGGCAATCAGACGCTCGTGCGACCAGCCCTCTGGCGAATTATGGCTGACGTCATAGACATTGTCGATTTTATCCGCCAGCTTGATCAGCCTTGCTGCAGTCGAAAGGTGCGGCGCGTGCTCGATTTGCAGTTGCTTGCGCGTGGCTTTGGGCAGCGTCTTATCATCGGTGACCTCCTGGACAATCGCCAGCACCTCCGCACCGAAAAGTGCCTCAAGTTCAGCAGCAGTCGTGGCTGTGTCTTCCAACGTGTCATGTAATAGCGCAGCGACCAAGGTGGGCATATCCCGCACCTCACCCACGCGCCAGAGCAGGTCGGTCACGCGAATCAGGTGATTGACGTAAGGCAGTTGATCGTGTCCCTTACGACGCTGGTTCTGGTGCTTGTCCGCCGCGAACGTAAGCGCACGCACGAACATGTCGAAATCCTGTTCACTGAACATGGGGCCTCCTTGCAGCGATGCGCCGGCGCAAATCCTCCAATTCCGCTTCGGTAAGCAACTCCTCGGGCTGCGGCTCGACCACGCCCAACAGCCGCACGCGCAATTCACGGTGGGTCAGCCACTCGTCGCCTGGCCCCATCGTCGTGCGTGGGTGCGCCTCGACATCCTCCGGCGCAACGGCTTCGTCGATGACGTAGAGGTAGCCGGGCTGCGTACCGTTATGCCTGATGCGCCCGTCGTCCTCGATGCAGACAATCATCGGCTTGTGCGAGAAAATCCGCGCCAGATCGCGCCGCTGTGTGATCGTGCTGCCCACGTGCAACGTCGTCAGTTCAAAAGGCGAGCCGTGATACCAGGGTTGGGTGTAGTCCATAGTCATCAGTCCTGTAGTCGTTAGTCGGATAGTCGTTAGTCGCGCTCTGCCAGCGCCTTTTCGACGCGCCGCCAGATGGTTTCGTCGCGCTGGTACATGCGCAGGGCTTCGAGCGCGGCGTCGGCGTGAACGCGCGCTTCGTGGCGGACAATGTCCAGCAGGTAAGCGAGGGCCGGTTCTACACGCAAAGTCGCCAGGGCGAGCAACAACGTCCGGCGGCGTTCTGTGTCGAAGGTGTCTTCCCACGCATCGCGCAACACGGCAAACGCACTTTCCTGCCGCGACTCACCCAACGCCAGCGCCGCGGATTCGGCAATCGCGGGATCGGTGGATTTCAGATACTCCGCCACAAATGGCAGCGATGTGTCTACGTCAAGTTTCAACAGCGCCAGGAAACACTCGTAGAGCACTCCTGCGTGTGTGTCACCGGTGAGGACCTTGAAACGCAACAGAGGGATGCTCGCCGGGTCGCCGCTGTAGGCGAGCGCGCGAGCCGCGGCAATCCGTGCGTCGGATTCGGGGTCGGCGAGCAGGTGCGCCAGTTCGAGCAGCGCGTGGCGAGAGCGCATCGCCACCAAACCGAGCGCGCACGCGCCACGCAACGGGGCGGCGGTATCCACCTGCCCGCCCCACACCGGCTCCATCTGCACATGACGAACGCCTTGCAAGAACACCGCTTCGGCAGCACACTCACACGCGCGCAAGGCGTTGGCAATCGCGGTTTTCGCCCGGCAGCCGGGATCGGTTTTGGCGGGATTGCGCATCAACGCCGCAAAGGCCGCCGTGAGATCAGGCTCCAGGTCGGCAAGTTCCGCTTCGCCGACGATTTCAGCCGCCGCTGCGACCACGTGGCTGCTGTGGTCTGCCAAAGCCCGGCGCAGTTGGGCCAGCACATCTTCGGTGATAGGGGCAGTCCGTAAGGCGTGGAGTGCAGAGAGTTGATCTTCGAGGGTACATTTAGCCAATGAATGTCACACCCCACCCCACGCGGGTGAAATCTGATAAATAATCGGTCGGTAACGCGGTGCAGGGATCGGTTTCCTGGCAACGCGAGCAGCTTCTAGCCAGGCAGCTTTAGCAATTTCGACCTCGCGTAAAGCCTCAGCAGCCGTGGTCCCAAAGGCGGAACACGCCTCCAAATCAGGAATATCAGCAATATAGCCGCCGTCTTCCTCACTGTAAAAAATATTGACGTGATAATCGCGCATTTTAATCTTCTCCTAACTGCAAATTGTAGCGCTCCACCAATTTGAGAAACTGCCGGATTTGATACGGTTTGGCTTGCCCATTCACATTCTGCAGATTGACCAATTCTGGCACGTCAGGATGCGAGAAAATGTGGTGACTGCCGCTGACGCGCATTAGCTCAAATCCAAAAGCAGCAACCAATGCAATCATTTCTTGAAATTTGACGTTCTGTGGCGCATTCAGGATTTTGCGTAAGAGTTTATGTTTGTTCATAACGCTCCACAATTGCGAAATCAGAACAATCTAAACCTATTATAACAGATTTACTTTCTCCTGGCGCAATTTCCCCAACGCGAACCGCGCCTTGCGCGCTACGTCGATGCCGTAGGGACAGGCGACGCCCTCCGCCTCCGCCACGAGTGCGTCGGCATCCCATCCCGCCGCCGCGAAACGCTCGCGCGCGATGTCCGCCAAATCGAACCAACCGGCCAGTCGCAGACGCAGCGCGTAATTTGCGGGATCGTGCGGCAGATAGTCGATCATCTGGCGGTCCACGTAGCCTTCCAGGCGGAAGAGCGCCATCAAATCGGCGGAACAGCCGCCGCACTGCCGGCAGACGTAGCGCCCCAACTCCGGCGCATCGCGTAGGGCAGCGGCGCGTTCTTCGGCATTCAACGGCCCTTTGGCAATCGCGGTGACGGCCTGCTGCACGTGTTCGACAGCATTCGTCCCGCAGATGAGCACATCGGAGCCGGAGCCGAGCGCGTAGCGCAGCGCGAGTTCCGGCGCCTGGTACAGGAAGCCGTCAGCCAGCGGTTTCATCGCCGTGATGCCCACACCCTTCTCCCGCGCCAGCGGATAGACCTCACGTTGGATTTCGGGCACGTATTGCTCCTCAAGGTAGTTGTCCCAGATGAGGATGACCGAGAGCGGCAGACGCTTGAGTGCCTCAAGGTATAGCTGCGGCGGACGATGGCTGCTGAAGCCCAAGCCGCTGATCAGGCCCTCATCTTTTGCCTTGAGCAGGGCATCGAGCGCCCCACCCGGCCCGGTGATCGTGTCCAGTTCTTCCAGTGTATTGACGCCGTGGAAGAAGTAGAACTCGATGTGGTCGGTGCGCAGCGCGGTCAGAGATGCCTCCAGCTCGCGGCGGATACCCTCGCCGTCGCGCTTGCCGCTCTTGCTGGCGAGCACCACCTGGTCGCGGCGGCCCTCAAGCACGCGCCCCAGCTTCTCCTCCGACGCGCCGTTGCCATAGCTGCGCGCCGTCTCGATGTAGTTGCCACCAGCGTCGAGAAACGCATCCACCACCTGGGCCACAATCTCTGTCGAAATCTCGACCTGGTGAAAGCCGCCAATCCCCAGCTGGCTGACAGTAAAGCCGGTTCTTCCTAATGCAGTTTTGGGTAGCCTCATTTTTCTGTCCACAATAACCTCCCTGAAAAATAAACCGCTAATCTCGCAAATCTACGCGAATCTTTCTTGAAAATTAGCGAAAAATTCGCATGATTCGCGGTTAATCATCTGCTTAATCCGCTTAATCTGCTGACAAAACCTTCACTCCACCGCCGATAGCTTTACCTGCGATAATGTAAGCGATGACAGCACAAACAACGCCGCGTACAGCGCAAAAATGACGAGATAGCCCAATCCTGGCTGCAGCGCGTTGAAAAAGTCGGCCATCGGCCCGCCGAGGCCCGCGCCGACGATGCCCGCACCTGCGCCCGCCAGGTTCGAGATACCCAGATAGCGCCCGGCGTCCTGCTTCGGCGCGAGGTCCGTGCCGAGCGCCCAGTTCGTCGCCATGAACGTGCCCGCGCCCAGGCCGATGATGCAGCCGGCAACGATCGCCATAGGCATGCCGGTGGCAAAGAGCAGCAACACTGTACCCGCTGCTGCGACAAGGCCCGACAGCATCACCAGTCGCTTGCGCCCGATGCGGTCGGCAAGATAGCCGCCGCCCAACGCCGAGGGGATGAGGAACCCCGCTACCGCTGCCATCAGCATCGTCGTCGCCGAGGCCGGCTTCGGCACGCGCAACACGTCCGCCAGATAGTACTGCGCGAAGCCCTGCACCGAGCCGACCGCCGCCAGGAAGAGCAGCCGGTTGACGATCCACCAGATGAAGCTCTTCTGCCCGCGCGCCTCCGCGCCGATGCCCACCCACGCGCCCAGATAGACGCCCGCGAAAATCGAACCCGCCATCCCGATCAGCCCCATCAGGCCGACAAAGGCCACCTGCACGCCAATCGACGCGCCGCGCGCCGTGACCAAATCGCCGCTGGCGGTGACCAACCAGATGGCAAAGCGCGTCACCGTGACGAAGATCGCGGTGAGAAACACCAGGCGCAGCGCCGCCTCACCGATACCACCAGTGGGCTTCTCGCGCAGCGGCTCCTCGTGGACGAAGAGCACCGTCGTCAACGTCGTGATCACGAAACCCGCACAGATGATACCCACCACCAGCCCCACCTTCCCCGCGTCCACCAGCGGGCCGATGAAGAGCAC
>JAIOAS010000068.1:0-12817 GCA_019873725.1 Chloroflexota bacterium
CAGCCTAACGGTTATCTGGACTGCGGATATAGCCCTCCGTATTTCATGTGGCCGGGAATATAGAGTGAGCCTCTATAATCCAGTTCCACTTTGAGATACATCTCCTTCCTGCTAAAGGTGAAGCCCATCAGCAGATTCCGTTTATCGACTTTGATATGACATCGGCAGCGGTTCGATGCACAGCATCCCAATAAAACAGATGAGCAGCGCCAACATGATCGCGGCAATCGTGAGGGCAATGCGCATTTTGCGCCCCAGCCATTTGTCTAGCGGCGCCAGCAGGGGAACGCTATCTTTGAGCTTTTCATCGTCGCCGGAGAGAGTTTCGCGGTGTTTCCAGGCCGTCCACACCAGATATGGTATGCCGAGGAAGCACACCCCCAGGGTGAAGAACGCATCGATGGCCGTTCTAAACGTCTGGTCGAGTTCACCGGTCGCAGTGCGGACATTCACGGAGAAGATGGTGCCGCTGATGACGAGGATCGCGGCCCCCAGACCCAGCAACACGCGCCCGCTGCGTGGCGCAATTTCGCCATCCTTGTTGGCGAAGGCCGATCCCAGGCTCAGGACGTTGTAAGCCATCAACAGGACAAAGATCAAGGTCGGCGCAAAGCTGTCGGCGGACTCGGCCGTCATCTCCAGGGCGTTGAAAAGCTCTTTCCCGCTAAACGCCATCACGAAGCCCGCGCTGAACAGCGGAAGGGCGAAGCTGAGCGTCAGCAGCATCGCGGCATTTTTGGTATTCCACCGCCGGGCGATCATCAGCCCCAGCATCAGCAGGATCAAAGGAAGCGCCAGCACCCCATCGATGAACAAGGTGATGAAAAGATCAGATGGTGTGCTGGAATAGGGGGTGAAAGCGGTAGCAAAAAGCAACACAGTGGGATGGACGAGCACGACGAAGAGCGCAAAAATCCGCAGCAAGCTGTTCGAGAGGAATCGTCGCAGGAGGATCATCAACGAATGTCCTAGATTGAGCGCCGCGTGGATCAAAGCCAGACCATTGAGAAACCACCAGGGCAGCGCGACGAAGGTCATGATATCGAAAGAGATGACCAGGGCTTCGGCGACGTTTTGCCGTTCGGCGGCGACAAACCACAACCCTATCAAATAGTAGAGTGAAACCAGAATCCAGCCCGCGAACTCAATGAGCGGATAGTCGCGCCATTCCCTCTTACGATGCGTGAAGAGGTAGAGGCCCAGTACCGCCACGAGCAACAAGGGAGCGGTGCCGCAGAAGGGCAGGACGCGCAATCCCGCGACGAAGGACTCGCTGCCCAACCCCGAAAAGGGGATCATGAAGAACAGTTGCACCCCGAAGAGCGCCAGCACCGGCAGGAAGATGCGCCGCCGGCAATCCGTCGCGCCGGTCATAATGTACGCCCAGGCCAGCGTCAACCCTAGACTGCTCACGATCATCACCAGGGTGGGGACGTGTTTGGCGACTTGCTCGCTGCCCTCGAACACCATAAAGCGCACCATCGGCAGTCGCGCGCCAAAAATTTCAAAGAATAGCGTCATCAACAGCAGCAGGAAGACGGCCGCATAGCCACCCCATGCCAGGATTTTGTGGCTCAACGAGAGCTGGCCGAAGTCAATGAGCGTCTCTTTCAGCGGCGCGATGTATAACGCAACGATGACATCACGCAGCTAGGTGAAAGCCTTTTTTATCATACGTGAGGAGTATGCCTGACGATCAAGACGGGACAGTGCGCATATTCGATGACCCGTTCGGCCACGCTGCCGATGCGCCCCAGGCGCTGCGTCCCCAACCCGCCTACGCGCCCGATGACGATGAGGTTCGCGTTGACCTCGCGCGCCAATTCGGTGATTTCGACGTGCGGCGTGCCGTACCGAATAATCTGGTCGGTGGCGATATTTTGCTGGGCAGCCAGGCGCGCCAGGTAATCGAGGTAACGCCGGGCCTGGTCGCTGGATTCCGCGCGCACTTCGTCTGGCGTTTTTCGCGTCGTGCGGGAGACTTCCTCCGCAGTTTTGTCGTCAATGACGTAGACGAAGGTGATTTTGGTCGGGCATAGTGAGGCAATGTGGATAGCCAGCTTTCCTGCATTGATCGAAGTCTCGGAGCCGTCGGTAGGAACGAGGATGTGCGAAAAGGGACTCTTTCGGGTTTCCATCGGTACCTCCATAGCTAAAACGTGAATCGTAAAACGTAAAACGTAAGACGTGGCTGTTTTCTGGGATTACGTTTTACGCACCACGTCCTACGTGATTAGCCAAACTCGTGGGAAGTGGGTTTGCCGCCGCCGATGTCGCGATAGGGCTGTTGGTATTCGCGGGTGGGCGGCCCAACGCGCGCAGTCGTCCCCTTCGATTTGAGCCGCTTGAGCCGGAACGTTTCCTCGCGCTCGCGTTCTTCTAAGGCGTTCTCGATGTATTTGATGGTGGCCTCGTATTGCGGGATGAAGATGTATTGCAATGCGTTGACGCGCCGCTGCGTCTTTTGGAGTTCCCGCGCCAGCCGCCACACGGATGTCATCATCTCGGAGAGCATTGGGATTTCATCCAGCACCTCGCGGAAGCGCACGGTCGCCTCGTCGACCGCCACGGTGGTGTCTCCCAGGCCGTAGGGCATCTCTGGCGGTGCGCCGTGGGCCTCGATGGTGGGGATGACCACGCCCATGATGCTGCGCAGCTTGATCTCGACTTCGACGGTTTTGTTGACGGCGAGCGCCGTCCACTCCAGGCGCTCCTGTCCCATCGAAAGCCGCGCCTCGACCAACGCCCGGTAGGCCTGGTCTAGCTTTTGCCAGACGCGGGTTTGCTGGGCCGCCGCATCGTGAGCGTGGCGGATCAGTTCCGTTGTCAAAACTTCCCGCTTCTTATCCAGAATTTCGTACCCTTCCTGCGCCAGCTTGAGCGCCTGGCGTGTGCGGAAAAGGTTACTGCGGGTGGGAGCGATTTGCTGCGGCATAGGCTACGCTTTCTTGTAATAACGCTCGATCTCGGCTTCTGACACGCGGGTCAGCTCTTCGCGCGGCAGCAGGGAGAGCATTTGCCAGCCGATGTTGAGCGTCTCCTCGATGGAGCGATTCTCGGTCGGACTTTGGCCGATGAAGCGGTGCTCGAAAGCGCGCCCGAAGGCCAGATAGTCCTGATCCACCGAGGTCAGCTCTTCTTCGCCGATGACCGATGCCAGCGAGCGCACATCCTGCACGTGGGCGTAGGCCGCATAGAGCTGCGCCGCCAGGTGTGCGTGATCGGCGCGTGTGCGCCCCTCGCCAATGCCGTCTTTCATCAGCCGGGAGAGGGAGGGCAGCACCGACACCGGCGGATAAATGCCCTGCTGGAAGAGTTCGCGGCTGAGCACCGTCTGCCCTTCGGTGATGTAGCCGGTGAGGTCAGGAACGGGGTGGGTGATGTCGTCGTTGGGCATGGTGAGAATCGGCAGTTGGGTGATAGACCCTGCGCTCCCTTTGATCCGACCGGTGCGCTCATAGAGCGAGGCCAGGTCGCTGTACAGATAGCCGGGATAGCCCTTACGGCTCGGCACTTCGCCCCGGATGTTCGAGATTTGCCGCAGCGCCTCACAGTAGTTGGTCATATCGGTCAGCACCACCAGCACGTGCAGCCCCTTCTCGAAGGCGAGAAACTCGGCCAGCGTGAGCGCCGCGCGCGGCGTGATGAGCCGTTCGATGGGCGGATCGTCCGCCAGATTGAGGAACATCGCCACGCGCAGGAGCGCGCCGCTGCTGGTGAACGACTCGCGGAAGTAATCGGCGACGTCGTGTTTGATGCCCATGGCCGCAAAGACGATGGCAAAGGACTGGGTTTCTTTGTCGCTGGAGAGGATGGTCGCCTGCCGCACAATCTGCGCGGCGAGCTGGTTGTGCGGCAACCCACTGCCGGAGAAAATCGGCAGCTTTTGCCCCATCACCAGCGAGTTCATCCCGTCGAGCGCGGAGATGCCGGTCTGGATCACGTCGCGCGGATAAAGGCGCGCCGTCGGATTGATCGGCTGCCCGTTGATGTCCTCCCAGCGCTCGGCAAGGGGCGGCGGGCCGCCGTCAATGGGGACCCCCAGGCCGTCGAACGTGCGTCCGAGCATTTCCAGCGAGACCGGAATCCGCATCGGATGGCCCTCGAAGCGGACGTGGGTATCCTCAATCGAAAGTCCTGTCGTCCCGGCAAACACCTCAATCACGGCGGCTTCTTCGCCGACTTCCAGCACCCGGCCCCGCCGCACCCGACCTTGCACATCCACGATCTCGACGACTTCGTCGTAGCCGACGCCGCGCATCCCTTCCACGACCACAATCGGCCCCTCGACGCGCGCCGCGCCTAGAATTTCCTGTCCACCGTATCCATTGCTTGCATACATATTTATGCTTCCCTGAAAATACTCTGTTAGTCGTTAGTCACGTAGTCCGGTAGTCTGGTGGAATCTTATCATTCTTGCTCCGAGGGGAACGCCGGTTCCCCGTTTTAAGATGAAATGGGTCACAAAACGCGGATCTGACGATCCGCTCGAAGCGAAATAAGGGAACTGTGACAAGAATGATAAAGCCCCATAGTCTGGCCTGTCGCCCTTGCAGTTGTTGCTGCAATAAAGATACTTTGCGCCCCTTGCTGATCGCTAATCGCCAATCGCTGAACGCTTCCTATGCATACTCCCGTTCCAATTGATCCATTTGCGCATCCAAATCGGCCATCAGCGCATCCATTTGGCCCACGGCGTCGTTAGGGATGTTGGTCTTCATCCGCACCAGGGTGTTGACAATGGGCAGATTGTGCAACAAGACGATCGGACACCCCTTGGCGACGATGCGTGCGGCGCGGTCGTGATAGTGCAGGATGGCCCGCAGCATCCGGATTTGCTTTTCCACCGTGGCGTAAGCGTCAACCGTATCCAGCGCGCTTTGTTGCAGAATTCCCTCGCGCAGCAGTCGCGCCGTCTCCAGGATCAGCCGTTGATCGTCGGGCAGCGCATCCGGTCCGACGAGCTTGACGATCTGTTGCAGACGGCTCTCGCGTTGCAGGATCTCCATAGCCTGCGTGCGGAGCGCGTACCAGTCGGCATATCCCTGGCCCTGCCACCAGTTGACGACCTCCTCCACGTACTCACTGTAACTATCCAGCCAGTTGATGGCCGGGAAGTGCCGCGCCGAAGCCAGGCTTTTGTCCAAGGCCCAAAAACAGCGGATGAAGCGTTTGGTGTGTTGCGTGACCGGCTCGGAGAAGTCGCCACCGGGCGGGCTGACCGCGCCGATGATGCTGACCGAGCCTTCCGCCCCGCTCAACGTGATCGTGCGGCCGGCGCGCTCGTAGAACTCCGCCAGCCGGGCCGCCAGGTAGGCGGGATACCCTTCCTCGGCGGGCATCTCTTCCAGCCGGCCCGAAATCTCGCGCAAGGCCTCGGCCCACCGTGACGTGGAGTCGGCCATAATGGCGACGTGGTAGCCCATGTCGCGGTAATACTCGGCGAGGGTGATGCCGGTGTAGATGCTGGCCTCACGGGCGGCCACCGGCATGTTCGAGGTGTTGGCGATGAGGATCGTGCGCTCCATCAGCGAACGCCCGCTGCGCGGGTCAACCAGTTCCGGGAATTCTTGCAGCACTTCGGTCATCTCGTTGCCGCGCTCCCCGCAGCCCACGTAGATGACCACGTCGGCGTCGCTCCATTTGGCGACTTGGTGCTGGGTGATCGTGTTGTGCAGGATCAGGGCGCCCCTGCCGCCAACAAAGTTATGCGCCCCAGGTACAGTGAAATCGTACACGTCATGGGGGCCAGGGATGGTTTCGATTTCGGCAATGGGATCGCAGAAAATGGATTCCAAGGCATCGGCGAAGCGCTTGATCTGCGGAGAATCAGACAGCGCTGCAAACTGCCGGAACGTTGCAGCCGACATTTTTTCGCCGCCATAGAGATAATTGGAGATGTGAACGCCGTGCGAAGCGAATTCGCTGCGCGGGCTGCCCACGGCCCGGTAGGCTGCCTGGACGATTTCGGGGCCGGCCGGTACAACATCAACCGCTGTATACTTGCCTTTGTCATCATTCAGATGAGCGGCAATTTGATCCCACTTCTTGGTGTGCGGTTCGTCGTCTTGTGGCCGGCAGACGGCGTAGAACCGCCCAATCTCTTCCTTACCGCGCACCGTCAGGCGAAAGTACTCCCATCCCTTTATTGTTCTGGACGACAGGTTGTGCAGAATCCCCAGTCGCGTCAGGAGATAAGAGAGACCCGCCGCCATAGCGTGGCTGGCCGTCGAGTATTCCAGGTCTTTTTTCTTTTGCCCTATGCTCCCGTCGCATGAAAAGTAGGCGGCCAGAAAACGGGCGACGATTGGATCTGGCGATTTGAGGATGACCGCCGGCACCGAACACGTGCGCGACTTGCGGCGGCCAGACTCTGGCACGCCCAGGCGCGCCATCAGCCTGGTGAGAATCGCGCTGTGGAAACGGACGGCTGGAACGGTGCGCGCGGTGAACCGTTGCGGTTCCAGGCCGAACAGTCGCCGTCCCAATGCTGCAAAGCGCGTCAACAACGCTTCATCTGCATTGAAGAAGATGACCGTGCTGGGGTTCAAATGACCATCGGCCAGCAATAGACCCAAGAACTCGGCGAAGTCTCCATCTACATTGGGCGGGATGCGCGTTGCCGCGCCTCGGCGTTCGCCTTTGATCCATTCTACTGTCACATCCTGGTTCGTAAGTTCTGCCAACCGTCTTACAAATTCAAGCGGGGGGCGATTCCGACCCATCCGATATTCGATCAGCAGATGATAGGGAGTTTGTAGCATGGCTTCCAGGCCGGACAATGTGCCGCCGTGGCGGGCCACTAACTCGTTCAGCAGGGAAGATATTTTCGCTAATGCAGCCGGATCGCACACCCGCGCATGATCGAACAATTCGAACGGGTTTAATGTTTGCGTTTGCCCTTCCACGTGAATCCGACGTGGCGTCGCCAGATAGTCGCCGACTTTTAATGAGCAGGCTTCACCGGTCTTAATTTCTAGTTCTGGCGTCACGACATGCAACTTATGCACCGGTGTGACCTCTACCTTACGGCCACTGCGCGTTGTGATGCGGATGACCTCGTCGGCCATGCCCTTGTAAATGACGTCGGCGCTGCGTGGTGTCAGGTTGCCGTCCTCCAGAGAGAAGAGGCAGAGCGGCGCGTCAAGGTAGGTATAAGACTCGACGCCCTGGGTGACTTGCCGTCCCCGGCCATTGTATTCGGCGAACAGTTCGGCAATGGGCCGGAGCGTCCCATCGCCCAAGAGCACAAGCGTGTCCCCGGTGACGCATTTCCCGGCCCCAAACCCCCCCGGAATGGCCGCCGTCCCGCCTTTGACCATGGGGAAGAAGGTGTCCAGCACCCGCTGGCCCGTGACCAGCATCTCGGTGGGGGGGAGGCGACGGCGGTAGGGGCGCGGGCGGCGCACCGGCCACCGGCGCAGCATCGTGATCTCTTGCTCACCGCGCGGCGTCTGCAGCCGGGCAATGGGGTCCACGATGGTGTATTCACCCTCCGGCGCAATCCATGTGAGGGTGCCTTCGGCCTCTGGCGGCGTCAGCACGCGATGTTCGATGAGGGCGGTTTCCGGCGTCGTCCCCAGGAGCGCGCCGCCTTGCACGTGCGCGCCCACCTGGGCGCGCGGTGTGAAGGCCCACTTCTGCTTGCGATAGAGCGGCGTGGTTTTGATGCCCCGTCCGATGAACGCGCCGCTGCGCAATTCCAATACCGGCAGCGGGCGCTGGATGCCGTCGAAGATGCTTTGCAGCAGGCCCGGCCCCAGTTCGACCGAAAGCGGGTAGCCCGTGCTGAAAATGGGCGCGCCCGGCCGCAGGCCGGAGGTCTCTTCGTAAACCTGCACGGTGATCACGTCGCGTTCCAACCCAATGATTTCGCCGATCAGATGCTCGTCGCCGACTTCGACCACTTCCAGCATACCGCTGTGCTGCGATCCCCGCGCGCGGATCACCGGTCCGTTGATCCATATCACTTCACCGATCTGCGTGCTCATCAAGCTTCTCCTGCCAGAATGTGGTAAACGTCAGTGCGTATATCGTTTTGCAGGCGTGTCAAGCGGGTTTCCAGCGTGTTGTCGTAGCGGCGATGGCCGTTCGCGGTGCTCAGCACAACGCCGGTCCCTGCTTCGAGTGGCGCGCCAATTTCGAGATGGACGTTGAGCGATTGCGCCAGGTCGGCCAGGAAGTCGTCATCCAGCACGCGCGCTGTGGCAGCGTCGGCATGGATGACAAAGGCTTCGTCTCCCAGATAGGTTACAGCTTCCTCGATCAGGCCGCGCACGATGGTCGCATAATCCGGTTGTTGGGGGATCGAACGCAATCGTTCACGCGCTTTGTCGAAGGTGCGGGTCAACAATTGTTCGCGGCGTTGTAGCTTGAGCATCTGCGCTTCCAGTTGCGCCTTCGCGATGGCCTGAGCGATATGGCGCTCTGCCGCTTGCCGCGCTTCTTGCCGGATGCGTTCTCCCTCGACATCGGCGTCGGCTTGCGCTTGTTTGCGGATACTATCTGCTTTGGCCTGTGCCTCGGCCAGGATCACCTGCGCTTCCTGTTGCGCGGTTTCCATAATGGCCTGCTCAAGCACTTTAACTTTGTCTCGCCCTATCATATTCGTACTCCCGTAGTTCGCCGGATGACCTCGCTGAGCGCCGGACGGTCGGCCTGCGGGCCGCCTGGTCCGGGAATCTCGACCACCAGCGGGATGGTGCTGTGGGCCGTAAGGCGGTCCACGCGCTGGCGGGCCAGGGCTGCCGCTTCTTCTGTGACCAGGATAATGCCGATGCTCTTGTCGTTCAACGCGGCGTCGAGGGCCTGGTTGACCGCTTCGCTTGTGGTGACAATCTGCCCTTCCACGCCGACCAGCGCGAACCCGCGCACGGCATCCTGGTGCCCAATGACCATCAGTTTCATCGTCTTTGCTCTCGCGCCCGCGCGCGCTTTTGGGTTAGCGGTTGAGGATGATGAAGGCGATAATCAGCCCGTAGATGGCTACACCTTCGGCCAGACCGACGAAGATCAGCGCCTTGCCGAAGACATCCGGTTTCTCGGCGATGGCGCCGATGGCCGCCGCGCCGGTGGTGCTCACGGCGTAAGCCGCGCCGATAGAGCCGGCGCCTACGGCAATGGCAGCCGCCAGGGACACATAAGGATCACTTGTTGTCGCCTGTCCGAAGCTGGATGCTGCCACGACCTCAGGGGCGAGAAACCACACCAGTCCTACGCCCAGGAGCAGCACCGCCATCACGATATTGACCGTGCTCAGCCCGAAGACCAGTTTGCGGGTCAGATCAACCTGTTTGCCCTTGCGTTTGACAATCAGCAGCGTGACCGGTACAAGGGGCAGCAGCCCGGCGAACAAAACAAGTAAATACATCATGCTATACCTCCTGAAAATAAACCTTGTGACCAATTTATAGCGTCAGATAAACACCGCCCGCAGCGTTTAGCTACCGGCGTTCTCTGGTGCGTTAAGTTTCCCCGCTTTGGGGATGAGCGACAAAGGACGAAAGGGTATTCCTCCGCCGGAGAAGAACTTGCTGAAGAGTTCGTAATACTCCAACCGCAAGGTTTGGATTCCCACAATCATCCCCTCGAAGCCGATGACAAAAAGATTGCCCAGGATCACGACAATCCAATAGCCGATGCTGCCCCGCGCGCCGATGACCTCCGCGATGATAAACACGACCAGACTCAGCGCGCCGTGGGCGACGGCGAACGCGCCCATACGCACGTAGGAAAGGGTGTTGCTGAACAAAGAAATCAGCGTTTCGAACAGCTCGAAGAACGCCAGGGCCAGGTAGGTGCCCACATCATCTTCAATCAGGGGGCGGTGTCCTTCGACCAGGTGTTCAAAGAATTCGGCGAAGGTCAGGCCAATGCCGGAGAGGCCCCCGACAATAGCCAGGACGGCACCGGGAATCGGTACGGCGACGCCGAAAGCTCGCGCCCCTAGTCCCAGCAGCGACCAGTAAAAGATCAAACCGGCCAGACCATTGCGGTTGAAAACCATGCGTCCCCAATGGCGGTTTAGGGCGGCGTTGGTGATGTTGTAGATGATCCCGGCGCTGATCAACAAGACGCCAACGATAATCGCAAAGAGTAAAATTTCGGTGATTTCCTCCAGAGGCCGGAACCATACCGCTCTGAACACATCCTCGAAACCGAAAATGCTGCCGTAGAGGGTGCCGAACACCATCGCCGACGCGCCGCACAGCGCCACGACCACGCCGAAGCCGGCTGCACTCCGCAACGCTTTGATTCTGCGCCCGGCAAGCAGCAAACCAACCAACAGCAATAGCAGTCCGTGGCCCACATCCCCAAACATCAACCCGAAAACCAGGGGGAATGTCAACGCCATCAGCGGCGTGGGGTCCAATTCGTCGTAGTTGGGCTGTCCATAGGTGGTCACCAGACCCTGAAACCCACTAAGGAATGAGGGATTCTTTAATGAGGCCGGAATGTGTCCGCTGTCTTCCTGGCGGGGTTCGAGGGTCTCGACGACAACTTTGTCGCTGACCTGGGCAATGATTTGTTCCAGTCTGGCATGAGAGGCTTTGGGCACCCAACCGGTCACCAGATAGGTATGCTGTAAGTGATCGTAACCGGTGATCGTATTGGCCAGGGCATGGCTGGCGCGCACGCGCCAGAGCAGGTGGCGCAGATGGCGGATCCGCATTTCCTGGAGATGGGCGATCTCCGTCTCGTACTCGCTGATGTGCTGGCGGGTGCGTTCGATGCCGGCCTGCAACGCGGCAATGGCCTGGGCCGGCGTTCCCCGGTAGTCCTCGGGCAGCGGCAAGGGATTGAGATAGGCGCTGCGGGCAGCCCGATTGAGCGCAACCGCATCCTGTTGCAGGCCAAACAGGACGACCGTGGCAAGATGGCCCTCATGCCGCAGGGTGATGAGGGCGAAGGGAATATGTTCCAGGCTGCTTTCGAGCCGTTCGATGTTTGCCACCGGGATTGATCCCAGCATCACGAAGGTATAGCGCAAATGGCGCAGGGTTCCCAGATCAATCTCCAGGTTGGCGATCGGCGTTAACTGCGCGACATATTTTTGTAGCTGCAATAATCGCCGGCGGGCGGCTTCTAACTCCCGGATGGGTGTTTCGGCCTCGTGCTCGAGCCGCTCGATATCGCGTTCGGCCACCCGTGGCTCAATGATATGGGGAGGTGTGAGGGGCGGCGTCCCTTCGTTGATTTTGAGTTCCTCCATCACCAACAGAATGCGCCGCTCTACAGCCATCAAGTCAGCCGTCCACGTTTGCCATTCGTCGCTGACCCGCGCAGGCATACCTGTTGTCGTTTGCGTGGTGGGGATGTGATGGAAAATGCCTGAAGCAGCCAGCGCCTCAGTCGTGCGCACGACTTCCCGCTCTGGAATGATGAGTTCAACTTTCTCCATGGCCTGTGGTCTAAACATATTTACCGCCACTCTATATCGATGATGGATGCCAGTCTTTCGACAGGGAGTTGGGATGCCTTGGCCTCGACGACGGCAATCAGATCGCGTAATTCGTACTCAAGGAGCATCAGGTAGGCCAATTGAATGCCGATATGGAACGGATCACCCAGGAAAGTCCCGCGACATAATTTGCCGATGTGCCGGTACAAAGCGCGCTCTAACGTTGCGAGTTGGTGTTGTTGCGGCGACGTTTCTCCCTTGAGGGGAACCGCAGTCTCTTCAAGCCCTTCGAGCTGTGGGTAGATGCGTTTGACAACGGTGGTAATGTCCGCACCTTCCGCAATGGCGCGAATGTCCGCATCCCGCACCTGATAGCCGAAAGGTAACGTGTAGTTGATAATCTCTTGCACGGAAAGATGATGATAAATTCGATAACGGATGGCCCAGAGCAAGTTGTCCACATCGATGCTGGTGCCCACGAGTCGCAGCGCCTGCTCATGATCCATGCCCTTCAATCCGGCGATACTTTGCCACAACCAGCGCCGATAATCCAGGTCCAGCGCAACTTCCAGGGGGAAGAGGTTCTTTTCGGCTTCATAACGCTCGACGGCGTGGATCAGAGTCTCGTAATAGGGGGTGTGCCGGATGCGCTCGATAGCCCGGATGATTGTGCCGCTGGCGAGCATGCGCTGGATGTCATCGTTGGTCAGGGTGACGTAGCGAAACATCGGAGACAACAGACGGCGCACTTCGTCCCACGACGCACCCGTCTCGATCCCGCGCAGGGTGGCCTTGAGATTGTCAACTTCGTAAAGCCGCCAGAGTTGGATGAGCAGTTGGCGTCCGGGTTCGGGAGTCAGGCGGATGAGCTTCTCGTAGGCTTGCGTCAGGTGCCAGCGCAGTTGATAAACCGTGCGCCGCGGCGTCAAGATTTGGCGTTCTAGTTTCAGATAGGCGCCGTAAGCTGTTTTATCCAATTGCCCGAGGAGCGCGTCAAAGCTGGGTGCCTGGATCAGGGCGTGCCACACTTCTGGCGTCAATAACGTTGCATACAGCGCCCGTGTCGTCGCGTTGACCTGCGCATAAGCTGTGACAGTAGAACGTCCCATACAGTTACGCTTGACCTACAACCCGGGCAAGCACGAAATCAACCGCGCGATCAAGATTCTTGGCTGCGATGGCGTCCAAATGTTGGGCATCTGCACCGGCCTGGGCCAGGATGAGCGCATTTTCGACTTCGGCCTGTTGTTTTCCTGCCGCGTTGATATGTTCGGCGTCCTGTCGGGCCAGTTGCAGACCGCGATTACGGATACTGATCGCAGCTTTCTCGGCTTCGGCGATCAGTTCGGCTGCCTGTTGCTGGGCGTCACTGTATGTTTTCGCGGCAGCTTTCTCGATGGCGAATATGCGTGTGAT
>JAIOAS010000068.1:13222-21126 GCA_019873725.1 Chloroflexota bacterium
CATCTGTATCTGTCGATGATTCCCGAAGCGTTGATCGCTTCCATGTTAACTCCTGAGGAGTTTGGTGTCTACTATGCAGTGGGGAGTGAGAAGAAATCCCGTGGGCAGGCGATATTCTTCGAGCTTGACCCCGATTTTCGCCATCCCGAATTGCCTATCGATGAGGGATTTCGGCGTTGTGTCCCGCATGAAGATGGCCGTCCCAAGAACTCGATCTACATTACCGTCTATCGCGCATTGGAACGGGTTGCCCTCGATGCCATTCGCAAACTCTACCTGGTAACGCAAGATGGGCGCGTGCTTGACCTGGAAGGTACATCCCTCAACATTCCTGATGATACCGGCGGTATGCATCTCTATCAAGAAATCGCGCCGGTTCATCCGCTCATCGTCAGCACGTTGGGCGCTAAAGCGTTCTACGACTTGATTGTGAAGAATCCCACCTCGCTTTTGACGCTCCCGGCGGTCTGCTTTGCGGAATTGCGGCTTGGCGAACTGGCAAACAATCCTGAGTATGGCAGTGTCGGTGATTTGCCTTACGCGAATATTGACCATTTGCGGCAGTGTCTGACGGATCTCAGCACCAAGACTGTCCACACCAAGATGGTCGATCGGCTTAGCCCGCCGGCGTTCCCTTATCGGATGCTGAAAAGCGGCGTTTTTGTGGGCAATACGGAAAAATTGATGTTCTTCCCATTGCCTTCGCAAGAAGAGTTGCGCACCCGGCATTATCGTTGGTGGCGTTCGGCGAATATGTAATTTAACCCGGCAGCGTGTTGTTAGTGCGCTGCCCCTTGTATCAGATCACGAAAGGCTCATGGTCTCTGCAACTTTCGGGTTGACCTTAACTGTACCGATGCAGTTACAATGATCGAAACTGACTTGTCCGATGAGGTACAGTACACGGCGACACAAAGTTCGGAGAACTTGAGCCTATTTGTGTGAAAGACCTATACTATATTCTGGAGGATTGGAGGAAAAAAATCATGAGTAACACACTGTGGTTGGTTTTAAGTCTCATTGCAGGCATCATTTCGATTAGCGCTGCCTATGGTTACTTCAGATGGGTTGTGAAGCAAGATCCCGGGAGCGAGCGCGCAAAGCGGGTCGCCGGGTGGATTCGTGACGGTGCGCGTTCCTATCTGAAGAAGCTCTACAGCGCATTGGGGCTGCTTGCAGGTGGCCTGGCCATCATCATCGCCATTGTCTTTGGGTTGCAGAAAGACTTTGGATATGGGTTGACCATGGCGATCACCTTTATCTTCGGCGCGTTGTGCTCGACGATCGCCGGCTATATGGGGATGACGGTTGCCGTGGAAGCCAACGTGCGTAGCGCCACGGCTGCCGCTAAGGGGCTGAATCCCGCCTTCAATCTGGCTTTCAAAGCCGGCGCGGTGATGGGCCTGGCGATGGTCGGCCTGGCGCTGACGGGTATGAGCCTGGTGTTCTTGATCACCGGTGACGCCAACCTGGTGCTGGGCTTCAGCTTTGGCGCTTCGACGCTGGCGCTGCTGGCGAAGGCCGGCGGCGGCATTTACACGAAGACTGCCGACATTGCCGCCGACCTGGTGGGTAAAGTCGAGGTGGGTATCCCTGAGGACGATCCTCGCAACCCCGCCGTCGTCGCCGATAACGTGGGCGACAACGTGGGTGATGTGGCCGGTATGGGCGCCGACATCTTCGACAGCTACGTCGCCAGCTCTGTGGCGGCCATGCTCCTCGGCGCGGCATTGACCAAACTCAGCCCGGATCAGCGCGTGCTCTACACGATCTTCCCGCTGATTCTGTGTATGTTGGGGGCTTTTGCCTCGTTGATCGGTGTGCAGTTCGTGCAGGTGAAGGAAGGCGGCAAGCCCGGCACCTCGCTGAACAACGGTACGATTTACACCTGCGTGATCTTTGGCGTGTTGGTGGTTGCGGTAGTGCTTCTGACCGGCGTTGACCTGCCGGTGCTGTGGGCCACTTTGGCCGGCCTCATCGTCGGCGTCATCATCGGTTTCACGTCCGACTTCTTCACCGGTGACGACCGCCCGCCCGTGGTCGAGACGGCGCGCGTGTCCACCTCCGGCGCGGCGATCAACATCATCACCGGCTTTAGCTACGGTTTGATCAGCATTGCGCCCTCTGTCATCGGTATTGCAGCGGCGACGTTGGTGGCCTACTTCCTGGCCGATCAATCGACGGTGGTGAACGGCGTCTACGGCGTGGGTATTGCGGCCGTGGGTATGCTTTCGATCAGCGGTATGATTGTCTCCTCCGACGCTTACGGCCCGATCGTGGACAATGCGCGCGGTATTGCCGAAATGGCCGGCATGCCGGAGGAAGTCATTGAGGTGGCCGATGTGATGGACGCCGCCGGCAACACGGCCAAGGCCATCACCAAGGGCTTCGCCATCAGCGCGGCAGCCTTGACGGTGCTGGCGTTGTTCTCGGCGTATTCCAGCGAGATCGGGCTGGCCGTAGAGGAACATGGGTTAAAGGCCATTGATATGACAATGAGCCTTGCCAATCCGCTGGTCATCGCGGCGATCTTGTTGGGGGCACTCACCCCGCCGCTGTTCAGCGCACTGACCATGCTCTCCGTGACCCATAACGCCTTCGATATGATCGAGGAAATCCGCCGCCAGTTCCGCGCTGACCCTCGCATCCTGGCCGGCACGGTAGAGCCCGACTATGTGACTTGCGTTTCGCTGGCTTCGCACAATGCGCTGAAGTCGCTGATTTTACCGGCGTGTCTGGCCGTGGTTTTGCCGTTGGTGGTGGGTTTCATTCTGGGACCGGAGGCGCTCGGTGCGTTCCTCGGCGGCGCTATTGTCACCGGCATCCTCTTCGCGCTGTTGATGGCGAATGCGGGCGGCACCTGGGACAATGCCAAGAAGTACATCGAGAGTGGGTTCTTTGGTGGCAAGGGGTCTGACGCGCACAAGGCCGGCGTCGTCGGCGATACCGTGGGCGATCCCTTCAAAGACACCGCCGGACCGTCCCTGAACACGCTGATCACCGTGATGTCGCTCGTCTCCTCGCTCTTCGCGCCCGTGCTTGCGGCGTTCCATCTCTTCGGCGGCTAGCGATACGCTTAATGGATTGACACAGGAGCCGGCAAAGATTTGCCGGCTCCTTTTTTGTGTCAGCAGATTTCGCAACGTCTAAAGCCAGCCTTCGTTGTATCCCGTTTCGTACATGGCGACAATGTTCTCCACCGGACTGACGGCCTGGATGTTGTGGCACGGTGCGAGGATGTAGCCGCCCCCCTCTCCCAGGATGGCGAGGTTTTCGATGACTTCGGTTTGCACATCCGCCACGCTGCCAAAGGGCAACGTCTGCTGGTTATCCATCCCGCCGTGGAAGACGATCTGTGCGCCGAAATCGCGCTTCAATCCTGCGCGCTCCATGCCTTTGCAGCGCCATTGGATGGGATTGAGCACATCCATGCCGATGGCAATCAGGTCGGGAATGACCGGTCGGATCGCGCCGTCGCTGTGGGTGAAGACGTAAGCGCCGCTTTCATGAACCAGGTCCATCATCCGCTTCATCCGAGGCAACAGGAACTCGTGGATGTGGCGCCTGGAGAAGAGCAGCCGCTCCTGCGATCCCAGATCTTCGGCGACGTAGGAGAACGTTACCTGTCCGGGTATTTGTTCATAGATGCGGCGCGTGTTCTCGTAGGCGAAGTCGAAGAGCTTGTCCAGGCAGTAGTGAACCATCTCCGGGTTGAGCGCCAGGTCCATATAGGCTTGTTCGAGACCGCGTAGTTGTGCGTAAGTCAGGAAGGGTTCGGACCCGCCGCCGCGCACCGGGCGATGTTCGTTGCCCGCCAGTTGTTCAGGAATTACGGAATAGTCGAACCAATCGGCAGTCGGCCAGGTGTAGTTGGCTTCGATTTCTTCCACGGATGTGTACTGCGCCAGGGGGTGATACACCACTTCGCTGTAGACGCCGGTTCCGTAATCAACATCGCGGTGATGGCAACCGTATAGATCGCAGCCCGGCTCCAGCGGCGGACCGACGTAGCGCGGGCCGACGTCCAGCGGGCGGTCGATGTGCAGCCGGGCGAACATCTCATCAACTGTAGCACAACCCAGATGTCGCATGATTTTCTCGGTAGCCTCCGGCGTGCCCCAGTAATCCATTGGGACACGATCCGGCTTCTCGCGTCGCAGCACGGCGAGCCAGCGTTCTTTAGGCGTCATGCTCTCTTTCATCACAGGTATCTCCTTATCACGGTCTATGGTTTTGCGTGTGCAATTGTTGGCTTTACACAAGTCAATTTCATAATTCGACTTGTATTGCAAGAGCTGTTGCCGTACAAGTAGGCGGTGATCCCCTCTCGTTCAATGCCGGGGTTGTCATCTTTACCAATCCGCTACGCTGCCGTCCTGGTCGTAATAGAACTCGCCGCCGAGTTCCTCTTCGTAATCGATCCACTGCTGTGCCTCTCGTTCGTCAATCTCGAAGCCCAAACCGGGCGCAGTGGGCAGCTCGATGAAGCCGTCTTTGACCAGCCAATCCTGCTTGAGCAAGCCGTAGCCCAGGCTGGCGTCGATCTGTTCCTGGATGAGGAAATTTGGCGTGACGGCATCCACGTGCAGCGCCGCCGCCAGTGCGACCGGACCAATCGCGCAGTGCGGCATGGTGTGCATATAGTAGACCTCTGCCATGTTCGCTACCTTCTTCAGTTCGGTGATACCGCCCACGTGCGATACGTCCGGCTGGATGTACGCCACAGCCTGCTTTTCAAAGACTTCGCGGAATCCCCAGCGCGTGAGGAAACGCTCGCCGGTGGCGATGGGGAAGGGAACGTGATCGGACACCTGCTTGAGCGCATCCACGTTTTCCTGCGGCACCGGCTCCTCGACGAACATCGGGCGCATGCCTTGGAGTTCGCGGCAGATTTCGATGGCCAGGCCGGGCGTGAATTTGCCGTGGAAGTCGAAGGCCAGTTCTATCTCCGGGCCGACCCACTCGCGCATCAGATACGCCCGCCGGACGAAGGCGTCAATGACGGCCGGCGGCTCGTGCCCGCGCCATTTGCCACCCGGACCAGACTTGAACGCCGTGTAGCCCATCGTGCGCAGCCAGTCCAGCCGTGTTTTAGCCTGCTCTAGCCCCTCATCGGTCAGCGAATGGATGCCCCAATGCGCGTAGACGCGGACCCGCTCGCGCACCGCGCCACCGAGGAGCTTATACACCGGAACACCGTAGTGCTTCCCGGCGATGTCCCACAAGGCCTGGTCGATGCCCGAAAGCGCCGTCATCACCACCGGGCCGCCCCGGAAGAACGCCGAGCGGTAAATGTGTTGCCAGTGGTGCTCGATACGCAGCGGGTCCTTGCCCACGAGATAGTCGGCCAATTCCTCGATGACCCCTACGACGCCTTTGGGGCGGCCTTCCAGCGTCGATTCGCCCCACCCCACCAGGCCATTATCTGTGGTGATCTTCACCAGCCGTGTCCGCTTGCGGGGAAAAAACTGTTCTATTTTTGCGATTTTCATACTCATCCTTCTTTAGCAGTTTGTTCTGTCGAGCCGTTTTGCTTTTCGCGCTGGCTGGCCTCATCTTCCAACCGCATCACCGCCGGGATGGAACGCATGGCAACGGCCATCAGGATACTGATGGTGCCGGCGGCCATAAACCAGACTTGTACGCCAAACCGATCCGACACCGGGCCGGCAATTGCCATCCCCAGCAACGATGCAGCGCCGGCCATGCTGCCGACGGCGGTGAAGACACGTCCCTGAATCTCTGGGGCGACGGCACTCTGTAGAATCGCCATAAACGGCGCGTTGACGATGGGATTCATAAACCCGGCGAACAGCATCCCGCCCCACGCCAGCCAGAATCCGGCGGGTGAAGCAATACCGACCAGTAGCGTGCCCAATCCCATCCCCACCAGGCCCGTCAGTGAGGTATAAATCTTGCGGCGGAATCCGCCCCACACGCTTAAGGTCAGCCCTCCCGCAATCAGGCCGATGCCCCAGGATGAATTCAGCCATCCCAACTGCAGGGCATCTCCGGCGAAATGGTTTTTCACCAGGATCGGCAGGAGTGAGAAGGCCGGATTTGCCATCATGTTGAGCACCGTCGCCATCAACAAGATGATGAACAATCCTGTCCAATGCCAGACATACGAGAAGCCTTCCCAGACATCGCAAAACAACGCTGCCACCGGCGACTGCTGCTTAACCAACGCCGGCTGTTCTTCCGTCGCCCGACGTGGCGGTTGCGGAATCGCGATAAAGAATAATGGGGCGATGGCGAAAACTGCTGTTACAACATCGATTCCCATAATCATATATAACGGCAGCAATTCCATCAACAGCGCGCCCAAAGGCGGCGTGATGATGTCCAGTGCGCCGCGCAAGGTCTGGTTCATCCCGCCGACGCGCGACAATTGCGATTTAGGTACCATCAACGATGTAGACGCTTGCATGGCGGAGTAGTGAAACGTCCCTCCCAATGCGCGCACGAACATGATGACGCAAACGTGCCAGATTTGCAATATATTCTGCCAGGCGAGCACTGCCAGTCCCAATGAGAACAGCGCGATGAGACTGTCGGCCACAATCATCACCCGGCGACGATTCCAGCGATCTACGAGCGCACCAACAAACGGCCCGAGAATTACGCCCGGCAGCATTGCAATGAACGTCATCAGCGCCAGGATGGTGGCCGAACCGCCGGTTTCCTGTGTCAGCCACCACACCAGGGCAAATCCGCCCACCTGGCTGCCCACCAACGATAACGCCTGTCCACCCCAGATGGTGAAGAAGGGGGCGACCCAGCTCTTGTCTTGTGTCCGTGGTGCGCTTGTTACAGCGCCGGTTGCCATGCTCTCATTTTCGCTCATGCCTTGTTCTCCAGTTCGATGTAATTGAATTACGGGTAATATTGTAACACCGAACCTCAATTCTGTCAAGGCTTTTGAGTATATTTTTTAATCGAGAACGTAATTTTATTAATGTTCAATTTAATTTTATTGACAGGCTCAACCTTTCGTGCCCCTTACCACGATGAACCCCAGACCAGGAGGCCGCTGAGAGCGGAGAAGAAGCGGTGTTTCACAGGCTACCAACCCCAAATGCTTCCGGCTCCTTGCGCGCACTGTGATTTTCGTACAGCCACGCCGCCGTCCGCAGGATGCGGGGGTCTTCCATCACCCGCGCGCCGGTGGGACAGGCGCGCGTACATGCGCAGCACTGGATGCAAGCCGCCGCTTTGGTGATCACGGCGTCGCCGACCGTGATGGCTGCCGTCGGGCAGACGGCGGCGCAGTCTCCGCAGAGCGTACAGAGGTCGGCGATGGTGATCGGGGTGGGCGGTGTCTCGGTGGAGGGTTTCCGTTCCTTGTACGGGTAATTGCCGGGAATGGTTGGCGGTGGCAGCCTGTCGAGCGCCGTCTGCGCCAGCTTCTGCCGAATCTGCTGCCCGAACGCGACGGCTTTTTCCATGTCAGCAGCATCCGGGCGACCCGGTGCAATCGGCATCGCTTCGGTTGAATACGAGTGTTCCCCGATAAACGCCGCGCCCGCAATGGGAACAAAACCGCACGCCTCTGCGATGTCCTTCAATTCCAAGAGTGCGTCCTCGAAGGCGCGATTGCCGTAGACGACCACGAGCACCGCCGGCGCGCCGTTGCCCCGCACGCGGGATAGCCGTTCCACCGCGACCTTTGGCAATCGCCCGCCGTACACCGGCGCGCCAAGCAGCGCGATGGTTTCCGTGCCCACCTCGAACGTCCGGCCTTGCACACCCGGCGGCGTCAGGTCAAGGTGAATTACATCACTTGGATCGATGCCCTCGGCGATGCCCGTCAAAACCCGCTGCGTCGTGCGTGTCGGTGAGAAGTATATCAGTTGCGCTGTACAAATAGTCATGGTTCCTCCTGGAAAATGGGGGGCTGGTTT
>JAIOAS010000069.1 GCA_019873725.1 Chloroflexota bacterium
AAGTAGAAGCAACTGCCCTCGCCGGGCGCGCTGATCACGCCGGCTTCACCGCCGAGTTTCTCGACGATGCGCCGCACGATAGAGAGTCCCAGGCCGTGGCCCTGCGCGCGTCCCTGTTCCAGACGAAGCCGGCTCACCAATAGCAGCTCCTTGATGATGACATCAAGCTTCTCACTGCAACGTCGCATGGTCATAATAGAAGTCTTCAGATCGGCGGAAGATAGTTCATGAAACTCTTCTTCCAGAAACCGGGCATAACTAATGATCAATCCCAGCGGCTCTAGCAGATCGTAGGCAACGGTTTCCATAAGGGCAACCAGTTCGGCGTTTCGCGCGAGCAATTCTTCAACAGTGCGGCGCAACACTTCATCGGCTTCTTTGCGGGCGGTGATATCTTCCTTGATCGCAATATAGTTGGTGATCTGGCCGGTAGCATCTTGGACCGGCGCAATGGTAGCCGATTCCCAATAGAGCGTACCGTCCTTACGCCTGGTGCGGAACTCGCCGCGCCAGATTTGCCCACTTCTGATCGTGTCCCACAAGAACCGGTAGGAATCGGCATCCTGCACCCCCAAGTGCAAAAAGCGTCAGATCCCCGTTCTGATCTGGCGATCCAGGCCAGGCAAAATTAGATCTACTGAGAATGGTTTGCCCCCTACCAAATGCAATTGGTGGGGATTGCGGTATACTTACTGGGATAGCCTGATAACGCGGAGTACAACGTTGATCGAATTCGAGACAGATTTCCCGTCGCGGGTGTACGGCATACAACTGAAGCTGGCGCAGTACCCCATCCTGGCCCGCAAAATTCGGGAACGGATGCGCCAGGAATTGTTCGCCAGGGGCATCGTCACGCTGCCGGCGTTCGAGGCCGAGGTGCGCGAAAAGGCCATCCTCTCGCAATACCGCGAGGGGCTGCAAGACCCCTTCGCCCAGGAGCCGGAGCGAGTGTGGAACGAACGCCGGGCGGTGATCCGTGACCAACTCACCGATTTTTACTTCGCCTACAACCTCCCCCCCGACCGCCTCGAAGACATCATCCAATCCGTACTCGCCAGCCGCGCCGTTCCGCAGGATCACGAACTGTCGCTGACCTTCAACCCGGAGCTGGCTTCGTGGGATCTGCTTTTTACGCAGGGCGCGGAATACGAGAGTCTACCCCCTGAGAAACGCGCCGAAGTGCAACACCATCTGCGCGAAATCATCGTCGTGCTCATCAAGGGGATGCTCAGCGACCAACTGGAATTCGTCGGCGTCGCCAAGGAACTCTTCACCGTCCAGGACCTCATCGAGATCCGCCGGCGCTGCATCGGACGGGGCAAGATCGGTGGGAAAGCCGCCGGCATGCTCCTGGCGCAGAAGATCCTGCAACAGGCCGCTGCCGAAGACGAGATCGACGTCAGCCAATACGTCGAAATCCCTGATTCGTACTTCATCGGCGCGGACGTCTTCTATGATTTTCAGCTCATCAACGGTTTTTCCCGCTACATGAACCAGAAATATCGGACGCGCGAGGAGATCGAGGCCGATTATCCCCAAATCCGTCGCGCCTACATGGACGGGCATTTCCCCGGCGAGATCATCTACAGCCTGGGGCGCGTGTTGGAACGCGTCGGCAATGCGCCGCTGATCGTGCGCTCATCGAGCCTGCTGGAAGTCCACTTCGGCGCGGCGCTTGCCGGCAAATACGAGAGCGTCTTTTGCCCCAACCAGGGTACAGCAGAAGAGAACCTCTCGGCGCTGATCAAGGCTGTGGCGCAGGTCTACGCCAGCACCCTCAGCCCCGACGCGCTTCTGTACCGCCAGCGCATGGGGTTGGTGGACTACGACGAGCGCATGGCGGTGCTCATCCAAAAAGCTGCAGGCGACCATTACCGCAATTACTTCTTCCCTGCCGTCGCCGGCGTGGGCTACAGCCGCAACCCGTTCCGCTGGAATCCCAAAATCCGCAAAGAAGAGGGCTTTTTGCGCCTGGTGAGCGGTTTTGGCACGCGCGCCGTAGAGCGCGTGGCGAACGACTACCCACGCATCGTCGCCCTCAGCCACCCGCAACTGCGTCCTTATGTGGGCGCGCGGGAGACGCGCAAATACTCGCAGCACTTCATCGACGTGGTGGATGTGAATGCCAACGCGCGCGTCACCCTGCCGGTACGCGACGTGCTCCGCGACGACTACCCCGCGCTGCGCTATCTGGCCTCGCTCGACAAGGGCGACTACCTTTCCCCCATCATCTCCCGGCTAGACGCGGACGACACGCACGCGCTCATCCTCACCTTCGAGCAGTTGACGAAAGACCGCAACTTCATCACCTTGATGCGCACAATCCTCAAAAAGCTGGAACGCGCCCTGGAATGGCCCGTCGACATTGAGTTTACCGTGGATATTCACCCCAAATACCCACACGCCGACTACACCGTGCACCTGCTCCAGTGCCGTCCGCTGGTCAGCCAGAAACAGGTCAAGAGTGTCGAAATCCCCGATTCGATTCCCGAGGCCGACGTCATCCTGCGCGCCACCAAACTCGTGCCCAATGGCGTTGTCACCGGCATCCGCTACATCATTTACGTAGACCCTGTCCTGTATAACCAGGCGCCCAACTACGAAACGAAGTTCGACATCGCCCGCGTCATCGGGCGGCTAAACAAGCGGCTGGAAAACGAGTCGTTCATCCTCATCGGGCCGGGACGCTGGGGCAGCTCCGATGTCGACCTGGGCGTCAAAGTGACCTACGCCGACATCTTCAACACCAAAGTGCTCGTGGAGGTCCCCCTCTACCGCGAGGGAAGCACGGCGGAGCCTTCGTATGGCACCCACTTCTTCCAGGACTTGATCGAAACCGGCATCTTCCCCCTGCCTATCGCACCGGGGCATGGCGCGATGCTCAACACGGCTTTCCTCACCAATACCCCCAACGCGCTGCCCACCCTCCTGCCCGAAGACACCGCCTACGCTCCCTACATCCACGTCACCGATGTCCCCGCCGTCGCCAAAGGCCGCTTCCTCGACATCGTGATGAACGAGGAACAGGAAAAGGCCATCGGCTACCTCAAGGCGCCGTAGTCTCAGCGGTCCAAGAAAATCACTGAACGAGCGGCTACGTGCCGTTTGGACGTCTATCAATGCAAAGCTTTATCTGAGCCCTGCCAACCGGGGCTTGGATTGCGTTCTTCTTCCATCGGCGTGCTGAGAGCGTGGTGCAGCGCCTCGCGTAGGCGGTTCCTCCTGTAGCGCCGTGACACCGGGACGTCACGGCGCTTTTTTTGCATGACGATTGCCGGCCCCGGCGTTTCACGGCACGTGGCGGAGCGCCAGCGCCACCGCCGCGGCCCACGGCAGCGACTTGAATTCCCCGGCATCCAATGCAGCCTCGATCTCAGCGCGCGAGAGCAACAACAGCGCTTGCTCCTCCAAGTCGTCGGCAACAATCCCGGCCACACGCCGCGCCCCCATCGCCAGAAAGGGATAAGCCACGCCTGCGCCGCGATTGCCATCCACGGGAAAACGACCCAGCGCGAGCCACTCGGAGGCTTCGTAGCCGGTCTCTTCGCGCAGTTCGCGTTTGGCCGCCTCCAGAGGATCCTCCCCGGGTTCCAGATAACCGCCCACCGGCGCAAGCGACGTTCCCTCCACACAGTACTTCGTCTGCCGGAAGCACAAAAACAAGCCCTCCTCCGTCACCGCCGTCACGTTGATGTAGTCCGGCGTGATGACCCAGGGCCAGTCGGCGATGATGCGACCATTGGGCAACTCAACCGTGTGTTCTTCGACAACGAGAAATTTGCTGTGATTCAAAATCGTGCGCCGCGCCAGCGTTTTCCAGGATTGCATACGTCCCTCCATTTTGTTTTGGGTGACAATGCCTCGACTATACCGCGCCCGCGTGACAAGTCAATGCCCACCACCGGCGCATTGACACTTCAGCACGTTCCAAGGCGCCAACGGATTTTCTTAAACTCCTCTTAAAGTAACACATGGCTTCCCTTAAAGATTTCTGCGCTTAAATGGGGTATGCTAAAAATGTAGCCTGATCCACAAGCTGAGGGTCAAACATCTGGCGAAACAGGATTTCGCCGCGCTCTTCAAGATGTTCGGTCCGCAGCATGGATCAGTGAGATGCCAGCGTCGGGCTTCAGCGTTTGTACTTATCCAGGGAGGGTAAGGCGCTGTAGCCCGCTCGCTGGCGCTGTTATGACCAGATCAATAAACCTTACCTGACAGGTCCCGGAAGACCTGTCAGGTATGCATATAGGAGGAAATCCATGAGAATAAAAAAGGCATTCTATAGCGTTGGAATTTTAGTTGTCCTGTCGCTGCTGTCGCTGACAGGGTGTGGTGCTATTGGACAGTACCTTATCGAAAGTGTGCCCTCGCTCACAGGCGCTGCCGCAGCCCAGGGAAACATGCCCGCCGAAGATGCGCCTTCGGTATCACCGGCAGCAGAAAATGACAGCGCGCCGGCAGCCCCGTTCACCCAGGGGACCGTCCTGGACGAGTTGGAATCGACCTTGAACGGCATCTACGAAACCGTCAACCCATCGGTCGTGAGCATCCAGGTTACACAGAAAGTCTCCTCGATGATGCAACAGTTGCCGTTCTATGGTATGATGCCACAGGTCCCAGAAGAGCAGTATCAACAAGGCGCAGGATCGGGCTTCGTGTGGGACAAAAAGGGCCACATCGTCACGAACTACCATGTGATTGAGAATGCGGATAAGGTCCGCGTGGTGTTTGCCGATGGGACCAACGTGCTGGCAGAAGTCGTCGGGACAGACCCCGATAGCGACCTGGCCGTGCTCAAAGTCGACGTCCCGGCTGCGCAGCTTCATCCTGTCGTGCTGGCCGATTCACAACAGGTACGAGTGGGACAACTGGCCGTTGCCATCGGGAACCCCTTCGGGCTGGAAAATACGATGACGGTGGGCTTCGTCAGCGCCATAGGGCGCTCAATGCCCGCGCAAGCAGCGGGGACGACCGGCGCGCGGTATACCATCCCCGATGTCATCCAGACCGACGCGCCCATCAACCCCGGCAACTCTGGCGGCGTGCTGGTCAATGAAAAGGGCGAAGTGATTGGCGTGCCCTCGGCCATTATCTCGCCCGTGCAAGCCTCAGTGGGCATCGGCTTTGCGATTCCTTCGGCGATTGTCCAGAAAGTCGTGCCGGCGCTCATCGCTGAAGGGAAATACACCCACGCCTGGCTGGGCATCAGCGGGACGACGCTGATCCCCGAGGTGGCGCAGGCCATGGGGCTGGACGAGAACCAACGCGGCGCGCTGGTCATCACAGTGCAAGAGAACGGCCCCGCCGATAAGGCCGGTCTGCGCAGCAGCGACGGAGAAATTACGGTGGATGGACAAACGCTTCCCACCGGCGGCGACATCATCATTGCCATTGCAGGGAACACCGTGAACACCTTCGACGATCTGGTTGCCAACCTCGCGCGCTTCTCTGCCGGCGACACCGTAACGCTGACGCTGATCCGTAACAAGGCCGTGCGGGAGATAGAGGTCACCTTGGGCGAACGTCCCACGAGCACTGAGATTGTGCCCGTCACGCCGCAACCACAAGATGAGCCACGCACCTCACAAGGCACCGCCTGGTTGGGCATTATGGCAATGTCGATGAACGCGCAGCTCGCCGAAGCGATGGATCTGCCCGCCGATCAGCAGGGCGTGCTGGTAGGGCAAGTCCAGGTCGGCAGCCCGGCGGATAAAGCCGGTTTGCGTGGCAGCGACAAGTCGGTCACGCTAAACGGACAGGAATTCGCCGTCGGTGGTGATGTCATCATCGCCTGGAACGGCGAAGCCATTGCCAATATGCCGGAGCTTCAGGCGCGCGTGCGCCGCTCGCAGCCCGGCGATGAGGTCACGCTGACCATCCTCCGCAACGGAAGGCAACAAGAACTGGTGGTGACGCTCGAAGCCAGACCGTAGCAGTCATTCCGAGGCCCTGGCGGCTTCGGTGTAGAGACAGGGGAGCGTTTCCGCTCCCCTGTTTTGGTTTTAGCTCTTGCTCTCCTGGCCCTTTCGTGTATCATGAGCCGCAGCAGATCAAAACGCATCTGATACAATTTACGCACAAAAGTTGAGGAGGTTTACTATGTCAGTCATTGAAGGCGTTATTGCACGCGAAATTCTGGACTCGCGGGGCAATCCGACCCTTGAGGTCGATGTGTATGTCGAAGATGGTGGCTTTGGGCGCGCTGCCGTGCCCTCTGGCGCGTCCACCGGCATTCACGAAGCCCTGGAGCTACGCGACGACGATAAGGAGCGCTATCTCGGCAAAGGCGTGCTGAAAGCCGTCGAGAACGTCAACGAAGAAATCGCCGATGAACTACTGGGTTGGGACGTCACCGACCAGAAAGGCATCGACGAGATGATGCTGGAATTGGACGGCACGCCGAACAAATCCAAGCTGGGGGCGAACGCTATCCTGGGCGTTTCGCTGGCCGTGGCGAAAGCCGCCGCCGACTATCTGGCGATGCCGCTCTTCCGCTACATCGGCGGGACCTACGCGCACGTGCTGCCCGTCCCGATGATGAACATTCTCAATGGCGGCAAGCACGCCGTCGATGGCCCCGATCTACAGGAATTCATGGTGATGCCCGTGGGCGCGCCCACCTTCAGCGAAGCGCTGCGCTGGGGCGCGGAGACCTACCACGCGCTCAAGGCGGTGCTCAAGAAGCGTGGCTACGGCGTGGGCATCGGCGATGAGGGTGGGTTCGCGCCGAGCCTCAAGACCAATGAGGAAGCCATCGAAGTCATCCTCGAAGCGATTCAAAAGGCCGGGTACGAGCCGGGGCAGGACATTTGGATCGCCATGGACCCCGCCGCGTCCGAAATCTACGAGGACGGCAAGTACAATCTCAAGAAGGAAGGCCGTGTTCTCACCAGCGAGGAAATGGTGGACTTCTACACCGCCTGGGTGGAGAAATACCCCATCATCAGCATCGAAGACGGCCTGGCCGAGGACGACTGGGAAGGCTTCAAGCTGATGACCGCGCGTCTGGGGCACAAGATTCAGATCGTCGGCGACGACCTGCTGGTGACCAACACCGAGCGCATCGCCCGCGCCATCAAGGAAAAGGCCGCCAACTCTGTGCTGATCAAGCTCAACCAGATCGGCACGCTCACCGAGACCATCGCCGCGATTGAAATGGCCCATAAGCACGGCTGGACCGCCGTCACCTCCCACCGCTCCGGCGAGACCGAGGATTCGACCATCGCCGACCTGGCCGTGGCGCTCAACACCGGGCAAATCAAGACCGGCGCGCCTTGCCGCTCCGACCGCATCGCCAAGTACAACCAACTCCTGCGCATCGAGGAGATGTTGGGCGAGCAGGCCGTTTACGCCGGGATGGACGCGTTCACGAATCTGTAAAGCACACTCGTGCATCAACCCAAGCCCCAAGCAGAAGTGCTTGGGGCTTTTTACATTCCGCCTCTCACAAACTTACGCCGGATCACAATCCGGCGTGTTCTTGCTCAGAGAGCGTTATCATTCTCGGCCCGGTTCCCCCTTTTCGCTTCGAGCGGATCGACAGCTCCGCGTCTTTTGACGCACTTTAGCTCAAGACGGGGGACTGACGTGGTTCCCCCTCTGTGCTTCGAGCGGATCGACAGATCCGCGTCTTTTGACGCACTTCAGCTCAAGACGGGGAACTGACGTGGTTCCCCCTCTTTGCTTCGAGCGGATCGACAGATCCGCGTCTTTTGACGCACTTCAGCTCAAGACGGGGGACTGACGTCCCCCCCCCAGCAAGCGTGATAAGAGGCTTGCCTGCTCCGTCCTTTTTGCTTCGAGCGGATCGACAGATCCGCGTCTTCTGACGCAATTCAGCTCAAGACAGGGGACTGACATGGCTCCCCCTCTGTGCTTCGAGCGGATCGACAGATCCGCGTCTTTTGACGCAGTTCAGCTCAAGACAGGGGACTGACGTCTCCCCCACAGCAAGCGTGAAGGGGCTTACCGACTCCGTCCTTTTTGCTTCGAGCGGATCGACAGATCCGCGTCTTCTGACGCAGTTCAGCTCAAGACGGGGAACTGACGTTCCCCTCGCAGCAAACGTGATAAGAGGCTTGCCTGCTCCTACAGACGCGGTATAGTTGACAATGAGGTGGATGATGAGAACGCCAACAAGCACATGCCGTGTGATTTTTCGATATAGCGCGTTGTGGACCTTGTTGCTGGCATTGAGCGCCTGCGCCCGCGCCACCACCGGGATAGAGAGCACACTCCCCCCCACATCGCCACCGCCCGGCACACCGGCGCTCGTCGTCGAATCGATGACGCCTGTACCTGCTGCCGAGACCGCCGCCGCAAACACCGATAGCGCCGCACCCGACGACGCGCCTTCTGCCACCACCGCTCTCCCCGCCGAACCGCAGGTGTTCATCCAACACCCCGTCGAACCGGGGGATACGCTGTGGGGATTGGCGGTGCAGTACGGCGTGCCGATGGCCGCCATCCAGTTGCAGAACAATCTCGGCGCTTCAACGGTGGTAAAGGCCGGCGATGTCCTCGAAATCCCACCGCCCGATGCGTGGGAAAGCGCATCGACCTACTGGGTGGTCTACGAAGTCGCCAGCGGGGACACCCTGAGCGGTATCGCGGCGCGCTACGGGCTGACGACGGCGGCGCTCGTCCAGGCGAACGATCTGGCCTCGGCGGACTTCCTCTCGATTGGACAATCGCTCATCCTGCCGCTGCGCGCGCCCGCCCAGGTGCTCGTAGAAGCGCCTGTGCCCACGGATACGCCGATCGTCCTGCAATTGCCCACGCCCACATTGGCCGCGCCCGGTCCCCCTGCCGCTCCCACGGTTATCGTAGCGGCAACCGTCGCTCCATTGCCCGCCGACATCGCCGCGTGGCCGCGCGAGGTGTGGCGCATCATGAACGAGACGCGCGCCGCGTACGGCCTGCCGCCCTATGCCTACAACGACACGCTGGCCCTGGCCGCGCAATTGCACGCGGAGGATTGCTCGCAGCGCGGTTCGTGCAGCCACACCGGCTCTGACGGCTCGGACATCAAAACGCGCGTTCAGCGCGTAGGCTATACCGGCAGCTACGCCGAGTGCTGGGCCGTGCGTGCCTCCCCACAAGGCGTCATCGACATTTGGCTGGACGAAACTCCGCCGAACGACCCGCACCGCCGCACCGTGCTGCACACGTGGTTCACCGAGGTCGGCATCGGCGTCGCGCCGAGTCCGTGGAAGGGCTATTACTACGTTATCGCGGATTTTGGCAGACCCAGGTAAAAAGAGGCAAGATACAAGAGGCAAGATGGGCGGGATAGCAAAACGCCGAGATTGGTTTCAATCTCAGCGCTTTGTCGTCTTGATTTCCAAATTGCACTTTGTATACCAGGCACACGGTAAAATTCCCTTATTTCTGTCAGCAGATTAAGCAGAGTTAGCAGATTGTATGCTGTAAATCGGTCACAAATCTGCTTAATCGGCTAAATCTGCTGATGAAAATGGTAATTTTGATATGTGGTTAGTACAGTTTATCCGATATGCGTCTCGATCTCGAAATGCGGCGGGTTTTCGAGGTGACGCTTGACCGTGCACAGTTGCGCCGCTTTGACCAACGCGCCCAGATACTTCTCCGGGAAACCGGCCGGCAGGTCGATGTCGAACTTGACCTGCGAAACCAGATGCTTCTGCGGATCCCATACCATGCTCTGGCGGATGCGCAGACCGTCCGTCGGCAGCCCGCGGTTCTGGCAAAAGCTCAACACGAAAATCCCCGCGCACGTCCCAAGCGAGGCAAGGAACAGCACAAACGGTGAGGGCGCCGAACCTTCACCACCATCAGAAAGCGGCTGATCCGTCTTGATGACAAAATCGCCATACGTCGCATCCACGCGCGCACCGCCAGGGAACGAAATCACCATCTCCATTGCCATACGTTAGCTCCTTTCTGCAAAACGGGTTACATTTTCCAACACTATGCCCGCAGTTTACTCCCATTTCTTACAACGGCAAACGCAGTGTGCATTGTACACGGATTTGACGGATTCTAGGGATCGGACAGGCTTGCCGCGGAGCGTCAGATTCGCGGTGCTTGAGAGCTAGAATCGACCACGAATCTTCACGAATTCGCACGAATAGAAAAAGTTCCCCACCGTGGGCCAGGCTAGAGCGGGCGCGGTCAGAGACCGGCCCTAGCGGAGAGGGTAGCCTTACCCTGTCCAGAAAGCAAGCTGGCGCGGAGATTGCCGCCCATTCAGCAGAATGTACGGCGCGGCGCGTTTGGTGGAAACGCCGAGTTTGCTCAAATCGCTGAGGAAGCGCAACGTGCCCTGGCGGCGCGCGCGCAGAATCCGGTCGGCAGTGGTGGGGCCGATACCGGGGATGCGCAGCAGCATCTCGCGGGCGGCAGTGTTCAACTCGACGGGGGCCTGGCTCAAATGGAGGTTCGCCCAGGCCAGTTTGGGGTCTTCGTACAGCGGCAAGTTGCCGTCCGGTTGGAAAGGCAGTTCTTCCACGTCGAACCCGTAATCGCGCAGGAGGAACGACGCCTGGTACAGCCGGTGCTCGCGGTGTAACTGGATCGGCGGGTTGTGTTCCAACGGCGTGTCGGACACAGGCTCGAAGCCGCTGAAGTACGTCCGCGCCAGTTTCAGATCCCGGTAGAGGTAAGCGGACGTCATCAGAATCTCCACGTCCGGCTCGCCCACCGCGCCCACGACAAACTGCGTGCTGATGCTCGGCTGACGTCCGGGGAGCGACTGGCGCAGTTCGTGAATCCAACGCAAGCGTTGCAGCAATTCGTCCGAGAACTGCTTGTGCGGCGCGAGGTCGGCCAGACGGCGGGCGTTCGGCGCTTCAAGGTTGACCGAGACGCGATCCGCGTACTGCATCGTCGCGCTGATCTGGTCGCGCTCGGCTCCTGGCATCACTTTGATGTGCAGGTAGCCCTGGAAATGATACTTGCGGCGCAGAATCTCCGCCGTGGCGATGATGCGATCCTGCGTGCGCGGCCCGCCGCCCAAAATTGCCGAGCTGAGAAAGACGCCGTTGACGAGGCCCTGCCGGTAAATCTGCGCGGTGAAGTCCGCCAGTTCATCGGGGGTGAACGTGGCGCGACGGAAATCTCGCCCGGCGCGGAAGGGGCAGTAGTGGCAGTCCCGCTCGCAGGCCGAGGAGACGAGTGTCTTCAGCATCGGCACACGCCTGCCGCCCGGCAACGTGGCGTGAGCGATGCAGCCTGCAAGCTCGTCGGGGGTATTCGGCATCGTTGCGCGTTCGCCGAGCGGGCCGACTTCCTCCGCCGGTTCAAAGGCCGCCGCCGGGCCCAAAAGTTGCAATTTTTGTAGAGCGTCCATCATCAACCTCTATTTCTATTATACGAACAAACGTTCTATAGTCAAGACTGCAAAAGTCTCTATATGCTTCAAGCGGATCGTCAGATCCGCGTCTTAAACGCATCCTGACTTGAAGCGGGGAACTGGCGTTCCCCTCGAAGCGAGTTGCGATGTTCTCCGTATGCTGCAAGTTCTTGCGGGGGCTGGCATTGGACGAGGGAGCGCAGCTCGAAGCGAGTTGCTATGTTCTCCGTATGCTTGAAGCGGATCGTCAGATCCGCGTCTTAAACGCATCCTGACTTGAAACGGGGAACTGGCCTTCCCCTCGAAGCGAGTTGCGATGTTCTCCGTATGCTGCAAGCGGATCGTCAGATCCGCGTCTTAAACGCATCCTGACTGAAACGGGGAACTGGCGTTCCCCTCGAAGCGAGAAGTGATCTGGCTCCGGTTGCCAAATTTGCAGAGTCGGGTATCCTATACACAGGACTCAAACACATTTTTTATCATGGAAAGGAGAACGCTATGACCGCCAAAATTATCGGCAACCCCCTACCCAACATTCCCTGGGAAGATAAACCGGCAGGCGCGCACGGTGTGGTGTGGCGCTCGAAACGCAACCCCATCATCCCCCGCGACTTGCTGCCTACCTCGAACAGCATCTTCAACAGCGCCGTGGTGCCGTACAAAGGGGCGTTTGCGGGCGTCTTCCGCTGCGATGATACCGCGCGGAATATGCAACTGCACGTTGGGCATAGTCAGGACGGCGTGACGTGGACGCTGAACCCCGAGCGCATCCACTTCGCCTGCAACGACGCCGACTGCGACTGCGCCGAAGTGAATCGCTGGGTCTACGGCTACGATCCGCGCGTGGTGTGGATCGAAGACCGCTACTACGTCTCGTGGTGCAACTGGTTCCACGGACCGACCATCGGCCTGGCCTACACCCACGATTTCGAGACGTTCTACCAGTTGGAGAACGCTTACCTGCCTTTCAACCGTAACGGCGTGCTCTTCCCCCGCAAAATCAACGGCAAGTACGCCATGGTGAGCCGTCCCAGCGACAACGGGCACACGCCCTTCGGCGACATCTTCTACAGCGAAAGCCCCGACATGCGCTACTGGGGCAATCACCGCTATGTCTTCGGGACGGCGAACGGCTGGCAGAGCACGAAGGTGGGCGCCGGGCCGATTCCCATCGAGACCTCGGAGGGCTGGCTGCTGATCTACCACGGCGTGCTGACGTCGTGCAATGGTTTCGTCTACAGCGCGGGTGTGGCGTTGTTGGACCTCGACCAGCCGTGGAAGGTGATCGCGCGCAGCCGCCACTACATCATATCACCGCAGACGCTCTACGAGTGCGTGGGCGACACGCCCAACGTCGTCTTCCCCTGCGCGGCGCTGTGCGACGCGGACACCGGGCGGCTCGCCATCTACTATGGCGGCGCGGATACCGTCGTCGCGCTGGCGTTTGGCTATGTGCAAGACCTGATCGACTTCGCCAAAGCCGATTCTCTGGTTTGACAGCGACACCCGAAGGGTTTTCAAAAATCCTTCGGGTGTTTTGATGCGAAGAGGCATGATGATCCCGAACAGTGACGTTTCTCCCCGTCCCCTAAAAGCTGCAATCCTGGCAGCGGGCCAGCAATCCATCACAGGCGACGGCGCGCCATGGAATGGCGTCCCCATCGTGCTACAAACGTTGGGCGACCGCAAAATCGTCGATTACGTCATCCGCAATGCGCTGCGCCTGGTTGCGCCAGAGGACCTCTACATCATCGTCAGTCAGCCACAAGACGAAGCGCAGCGGTGCTTGTGGGACGTGGATGCCTCATGCCCCTATCACTACGTCGTGCAGGAGAAACAGCTCGGCACAGGTCACGCCGTTTTGCAACTTGCACCGCTCCTCAAGGACTTCGATGGCGACCTTTTAATCCTCTATGCCGACACACCGCTCTTCCGGCTGAATTCGATCCGCGGGCTGCTCAACCGCCATCGCCTCAAACAGGCGCACTTGACGCTGCTCTCCGCCGTGGTGGATCGCCCCCTCCCCTACGGCCGCATCATCCGTGATGCCGCAGGGCGCATCATGGACATCATCGAAGAGACCGACGCCTCGCCCGAAGTGCGCGAAATCCGCGAGTTGAACGTGGGCGCTTACGTCGCGCAGGCGCGGGCGCTTTTCCCCGCGCTGCAAACGCTCCCGCCCTCGCTGCTGGATGGCGAATATCGCCTCACGGATTGCGCGCATCGCCTGATCCACGCCGGCATGCGCGTGGAAAGCTATCAGATCTACGACCAGGACGAGGTGTTGGGCATCAACAACCGTGATGACCTGGAGCAGGCGACGTTCATCCTGCAAAAGCGCCTCTACCGCCCGCGCCGCACCGAGGAACAGAACATGATTGCGTTCGGCACCGGCGGCTGGCGGGCGATCATCGGCGAAGGATTCACCATGCACAACGTCCGCCGCCTCTCCCAGGCGCTGGCGAACGAAATCACCCGTCGGGGCGAGGAAAAACGCGGCGTGCTGATCGGCTACGACCGGCGCTTCCTCTCCGACCGCGCCGCCGAAGCCGCGGCGGAAGTCTTCGCCGGGAACAACATCACCGTGACGCTGTTGCGTGAGGACGCGCCAACGCCGCTCATCACCTACGCGACGGCGCTGGTCAACGCGGCCTACGGCCTGGCCTTCACCGCCAGTCACAACCCGCCGGAGTGGAACGGCCTCAAGGTCTTCCGCAGCGACGGCTCGCTACTCTTGGACGATGAAACACGCCAGATCGAAGCCGAGGCCAACGCCTTACGCTTTGAAGACGTGGTGAAAATCGACCTCGACCTGGCGCTGGAAGCCGGGATCGTCAAACGGCGGGATTTCACCAACGAGTACGTGGATGCCGTCGAGGCGCTCATCGACCTGGACGCGATCCGCGAGGCCGGGCTAAAGGTCATCGTCGATCCGATGTACGGCGTGGGGCAGTTGACGATGGGCATCATCCTCACCGAGGCGCGCTGCCGCGTGACGTTCATCAACGAGCGGCACGACCCGCTCTTCGGCGGGCGCTCGCCCGCGCCGAACCTCGATGCGCTGCGGATGCTCGTCACGCACGTGCGCAACGAGGGCTACGACCTGGGCCTGGCGACCGATGGCGACGCCGACCGCATCGCCATTGTGGACGAGCAGGGCGAATACGTCACCGTCAACGACATCCTGCTGCTGCTCTACTGGTATCTGCGCGCGGTGCGCGGCGAACGCGGCGGCGTGGTCCGTAACCTGGCGACGACGCACCTGCTCGACCGGCTGGCGGCGCACTTCGGCGAGCCGTGCTACGAGACGCCGGTGGGCTTCAAGCACATCACCGCCGCGATGGTGGCACACAACGCGCTCCTCGGCGGCGAATCCAGCGGCGGCCTGACCATTCGCGGGCACATCCTGGGGAAGGACGGCATTTTCGCGGCGGCGCTTGTGGTGGAGATGCTGGCGCGCACGCGGAAGAAAATCTCCGAATTGTTGCAGCATGTCTACGCGATCACGGGCCGGCTCTACGCCGAAGAAGACGGCATCCGGGCGACGCCGGAGATGCGCATCGTCATCCCCCGGCGGATCAAGGCGCTGGCGCAGGAACACGAACACGCGCCGATTCGACTAGGCGACTACCCTGTGGTGAGCATTTCGGAGCTAGACGGCACGAAATTCCTGCTGGAAAACGACAACTGGGCGCTCCTGCGGTTTTCCGGCACCGAACCGCTGCTGCGATTGTTCGCGGAGGCAGATTCGGCGGAGAAGGCAAAGGAATTGATCGAGAGTTTGAAGGCGCTGGTTTCAGCCTGACCTTACCCTGTACGCTCTAGGAACGTGCGCCAGAACTATCGCTTCAAGCATAGCGAGGTTCTGTAAATTGATAAAGTAGTGACACTGCGCCACCAATCTTTCCAGATCGCGCTTGCGAGCCAACCAGCCGCCGCCATCTACAAAGTTGACAAATGCCCGGTTTTCACCATAACGGCTATTTGACGTGGTGATTTGGGTATATGCAGCTAACATATCGCGCGCTTTCGTCGTTTGCCCACTGCTCGTTGTTTCCTGGAAGCTGCTCATGATGATAACCCAGGGGTCTTGCAAGGTGGGAACGGCAAAGTCTATGTCAACATTGACAAACCGGGAGCGTCCCTGTTCATAGCCAATCCCATACTTTGCTTTGACGTTTTCTAATTGCGCTTGAATGGCGGCCTCGACTTTATACCCCTTGCGCGCCCCATAAGTACCAATTGTGGATTCCTTATAGCGTATAGCGCGGAAGGCTTGAGGGAGTGCCCCAATTTCACGATAGTTCAACTTGTCCAAATAAAAGCGCGGAATGTAAGCAGCTAATTCTGCATCACGTACTCCGTCTAGCAGTAATTCAGCTACCAATGTGCGCAAGGGCGCATCAACTGATAATTGATGCTTGATTTTGTCAATACTCCACTCGCTTTCAAAACCGCCGGCAATTCGCCCTATTTTCCGCAGCAGCGAGATAATACGCATAAACTTTTCATCGGATAGTCCAATATCCCGCAGAATGACATCGAGACCGTCAGGCTCTTCGCACAGAAAGGCAACCACATCCTCCACGGTAGGCGTGTTCGTCGCCGCGATATGTGGATTTTCAGCAGTGCGCAGCAGATCGGCTACTTTTTCTTCAATTTCGCTCTCAAGTTCCTCGTCAACGAAAAATATAGTTGAGCTATCCCAGGCTTGTTGAAACGTCAGTTTTTGTGCTTGCATCAAACTTGTATCTCCAGTTTTGCGGCCTTCAAAGCTTTTCCCCATGTCGGAAAGGTTTCTAAGAACAACTCCAAGTTATATTGACTTTTTTGTTTTACGTCTTCAGGAGTTGGTAATCGGCCTAGTTCTACGGACAATTTACGCAATTCTAGCTGCAGCGCTTTCTTTGTTATTGCGCGTGCTTCCTGCTTTACACTTTGGCGCTGTACCTGTCCAAGACTTTCAATTTGTGCGATTTTTTCGCGCATCATGTTCACATAATTGATGTCAAGGTCTATCGCAACATAACGCCGTCCAAGTCTTGCCGCAACGATTGGCGTTGTACCGGTACCGCCAAAAGCATCAAGCACAACATCGCCTGGGCTAGTCGTCAATTTGATAATGCGTTCCATCAACGATTCTGGCAACTGGCACGGATGATAATCGCGGTCCCGCCGATGTTTGATCCGGTGAATATCCCACCAAATATCGTTGAGGGGAGATTTATCATCATCTCCCGCTTTCTTTCGGTGTTTTATACAGGATGCGCGCAAGCAATAATAACGCGCATCCACAGGACTGACGGAAGCATAATTGAAGGTAAAGTCCGAAGGATGTTTAGTGTAAAACAACAGAGCGTAATGCGCCGGCATAATTTTCCCGCGCGGTTCTGACAAAGCGTCCCAGACAATCCAGTTTTGAAAATAGAGGTGTTGATTAAGAAAATCGGCATGATAAAGGGACCAGCGTGGCAGATTAAGCACAAAAAGCGCCCCCGTTGGTTTTAGAACTCTGACGTACTCGGACAACCATGCATTACACCAGGCGATATATTTATGGTCGGCGCGTTCGTCATCGTAAACCGTATAATCCTTGTCCAAATTATAAGGCGGATCGGCAAAGACTAAATCTATCGATTCATCGGGGTATTGCTTCAAAACCTCTATTGCGTCGCCGTGATGAATCACATTGTATAGATTGTTTTGATCAATCGTTGATGTAACACTTTGGCGCGGTTGCTCAACGTAGCCCTTCTTCAAGGGAAATGCAAGATGCGGGAGCGTGTATTGGGCGGGACGCTCCGCTACAAGCGTGTTCATCCACGGTAAACCTTCGAGTGGTCCAACAAAGCCATTGATTTCACCCGAAGGAGCATCAACCAGTTTGTACACTTGCCCATTCGAGGATGGCGCAACGTTGAGCATTTCAGTGAAAATGTCGAACAGGGGCTTGGAAAGCTGAGTATAGTTGTTCGCCAGCGGTAAATCCTTGATGACATCTGAAATTGCATAGCCTTGTGGATGCATCAAATGCGCTTTCCCGCCCCAGTCCTTGAGAGTATGCCCACAAGCTTTGCAGTATTGATGTGGCAAACGCACCTGCTGAATGTTGAATCTGCCATTACCCTTTGTAAACAACATCACCGCGGCATGAACTGTGGGTAAACCTTTGTTTTCAAGGGGTGTGGACTCGACGGCAAACCAATACTTGAAAACGAGCTGCTTTTCCAAAAAAACGCCTAAGCGCGGCAATACGCTTGGGACGCCCTGTACAAGAAGCAGACCGCCGTTTTTTAGAACTCGTACAGCTTCTGCTAACAACGTATGCAAAGACTGCCCGTCCTGAGTGTCAAAAGCGCCCGTTATAACAATGACAAACTCAAGCGAATCTGACGCCTGTTGAGACAGTTTCTCCAAAAACTCATCACGTTTGATGTACTGGATATTCATCATCCGGTGATTTTACTGTGTTCGGTGCTTTATACAAGTGTTCACTTTGTATGCTGTCACACCAATGCTCGCGCGAGCCGAATCGCCCCTTGCGCCGGTTCGTGAACCGGCGTCAAGGGCAACAACGTTAATCCTCGTTCAACCGTCGCCGCCACAAACGCGGCGCGGACGCTCTGCCCCTTAAGGATGACGCTCCCGGTCAACGCGCAGGGAATCGCACCGGTCAACGCCAGGCAGCGCGCGACGGCCTCCACAGAGATCGCCAGTTCCCGCCCGGCAGCCTGCAAAATCGCCTCGGCGACAGCATCGCCTTGCAAGGCCACCGCCTGCACCAACGCCGCCAGCGCGGCAATGTCGGTACGCTGCGCCGATTTGTAAACGTGACCGATCAAGTCCTGCGGCTGTCGAAGCGACCAGTGCTCAAGGATCGCCTCCGTGAGCGCAGTCTGCGGTCCGCGTCCGTCGGTAGCGCGAGCCACGGCGCGCAAGGCCGCCCGCCCGATGGCGTAGCCGCTGCCGTCGTCGCCGAGGAGATAGCCCCAGCCGTCCGCACGCGCGACCTGGCCGTGTTGATCCTCGCCGTAGACCATGGCGCCGGTGCCGCAGAGTACGGCGATGCCCCACCCTTCCGGCGTCCCCGCCGCCAGCACCAGGCGCGCATCGTGTGTGATGACGACTGGCACACCGGGATAACACGCATCAGTCCACGCGCGCAGCACAGCCTGGTCGGCGGGGCGCGCCGCCCCCGCCATCCCCAGGCACAGCGCCGCCGGTCGCAGCAGACGCCCGCCCGCCGCGGCCTCCACCGCCGCATCGAGCGCCGCGTAGGCCGCCTCCGCGCCGATGACGAGGTAGTTCGACGGCCCCGACGTCCCGCGTCCCAGGATGTTGCCGTCCCGGTCGGCGATCAACGCCGTCGTCTTGCTACCGCCACCGTCGATGCCGATGAGAACGTCATTGTCCATTCGTCTTTAGTCCGGTAGTCAGATAGTCATTAGTCAGCAAATTGAGCAGATGAAGCAGATTTTTTACTGCTGGCAAACAGCAAATCTGCTCAATCTGCTTAATCTGCTGAAAGAAAAAGTATTCGTGAAAATTCGTGTAGATTCGTGGTTAAGTCTTGATCGCCCGGCGCACGACGCCGCCGACGGCTGCGAGTTGACGGCGCGCTTCCTCCGGCGTCACATCGTTGACCAGCGCCACAATCGCCGTTTTCACCTCGCCATTGCAAGCTTCCAGCGCACGCGCAGCTTCTTCGTCGTCGATTTTGGATTTTGGATTTTGGATTTTGGATGCGCGTTCATCGTCCTGCGTATCCTGCCTCCTGCCTCTTGCCTCCCGCCGCTTGCCTCTTGCATCCTCCACCGCCGCGACGACAATGCGGCGGGCACGCGCGCGGAGTTTCGTGTTGGTCGCCTGCACGTCCACCATCAGGTTGCCGTAGGTCTTGCCCAGGCGGACCATCACGCCGGTTGAGAGCATGTTGAGCACCATCTTTTGCGCGGTTCCGGCTTTAAGCCGCGTGGAACCGGTGATCACTTCCGGGCCAACGATCGGCGCGATGACGACGTCCGCCAATTCGTGAATCGGCGCGGGACGGTTGCACGCCAGACTCACGGTGAGCGCGCCGCGCCGTCGGGCTTCCTCCAGTCCACCGAGCACGTAAGGCGTGCCACCACTCGCGGCGATGCCCACCACACTATCGAGCGCGCCCACGTCGAGCGCGGCAATATCGCGCGCGCCGGCCTCGCGGTCGTCCTCCGCACCCTCCACCGCCGTCGTGAGCGCCACCTCGCCCCCGGCGATCAGCCCGACGACCTGCTCCGGCGCAGCGTTGAATGTCGGCGGGCACTCGGAGGCATCCAATACGCCGAGCCGCCCCGACGTCCCCGCGCCGATGTAGATCAGCCGCCCGCCGTCGCGCATCCGCTCGGCAATGCGGTCGATCGCCTCCGCAATCGCAGGCAGTTCCGCCTCCACCGCCGCCGCCACCTTCGCATCCTCCGCGTTCATCAAACGCACCATCTCCAACGTGGAAACGGTGTCGATGTTCTGCGTAGCGGGGTTGCGAGACTCGGTTTGATTTTGGATTTTGGATTTTGGATTTTGGAGAAGGGCTGAAGGCCGACTCGCTGATTCGCTGATTCGCCGATTCGCTGATTCTTGCTTCCTGCATCCTGCATCTTGCCCCACGGGCGTGATATCGCCAAGAATGACCGCTCGACGCGCGCCGGTAGCGGCGGGGAGATTGCCGGGGCGACCGTGCCAGGTTTCGTAGGCCAGCACGGCGAAGGCGACGGCCTCTTTGGCTTCCACGCCCAGGCCGACATCGTCGGAAGGGATAACGCGGACGCCGGGAAGGTGATCGCGCAGCAGCGCCATCAACGTGGGATTGCGCGCGCCGCCGCCGCTGACGATGACTTCGTCGGGCAGCGTGGGCAGGAAGTCGCGGTACGCCTGCGCCATGGACGCGGCCGTGAAGGCCGTGAGCGTGGCGACGATGTCTTCCGGCCTCAGCCCGCGCGCGATCCCCTGCTCCCACACGCGCGCGCCGAACTGCGCGCCGAACAGTTCGCGCCCGGTAGTCTTGGGCGGCGGCTGGTGCAGGTATGGCTCGCGCAGCAACTCGCGTAACAGCGCCTCGTCCACGCGCCCACGCGCCGCCAATGCACCATCGCGGTCGAAGGTGAGCGCGCCGTCCGTAGCGCGGCTGGCGGCATAGTCAATCAGCATATTCCCTGGACCGGTGTCGAAGGCGAAAGGGGATTGGTAACCGGCAACTGGTGATTGGGGATTGTGGATTGGCTGATTGCTGAAAGCTGATGGCTGAGAGCTTAAGTACGTTACATTAGCGATGCCGCCGATGTTTTGCGCAGCGCGGGTAAGCGTGGGATGCGTGAGCAGCAGGGCGTCCACGTAGGCGACGAGGGGCGCGCCGTGCCCACCGGCGGCCATGTCGCGGGCGCGGAAGTTGCTCACGACGGGGAGGCCGGTCATTTCCGCGATGACTGCCGCCTCGCCCAGTTGCAGCGTCGCGCCTTCCATCTGAGGCAAGCTGTTAGCTTGCCCTACAATTTCTTGCCTTGTAACAGGCGGGATGTGCCACACCGTCTGCCCGTGACTGCCAATCAGGTCGACTTGCGCGGGGGTCAATCCGGCTTCGGCGATAGCCTGTAGCGCCGCTTCGCCGAACGCGCGTCCCAGGGCAAAGTTGAGGCGGCACAGGCGATCCACGCTGCCGGTGTCCGGGCGGAAACAGGCGAAAATCTCGTCACGTAGCGC
>JAIOAS010000070.1 GCA_019873725.1 Chloroflexota bacterium
GATCATGGTAATGGGCCTCTTGGTCTGTTTCTTTTGTTTGATACAACTAGATTACCATACTTTGAGCCCATTACCACCTTTTTCCTCTGCGTTATTTAGCGGAAACTAAAGTTCGAGCCTGTGTCAACGAAATTCTTTATCCAAAAATCAACGTCAGTACCACCACTACCACCAACCCCGGCAGCAGATTGCTCGTCTTGATGCGCTTGATGTTGAGCAGGTTCAGCCCGATCCCCAGGATGAGCGCGCCGCCCACCGCCGTCATCTGGTTGATGATGAGATCGGAGAAGAAACTCTGGAATTGCCCCGCCAGCAAGGTGATCCCCGCCTGGATGATGAACAGCGGCAGCGCCGAGATCAGCACGCCCAGCCCGTAGACCGACGCCAGCGCAATCGAGGTGAAACCGTCCAGGATCGCTTTGGTGAGGATCAGCGTGCGGTCGCCGTTGAGACCCTCGTTGATCGCCCCCACGAACGTCATCGAGCCGACGCAGAAGATAAGGAACGCCGTGATCAGCCCTTCGGTGAAGCGTCCATCCTGGCTTTTCAGCCGCGCTTTGAGCCGGTCGCCCATCCCCTCCATCCAGGTTTCCAGATGGAGCAGCTCGCCGATGATGCCCCCGAAAATCAGGCTGAAGATGAAGATGAGGAAATCTTCCACCGCAAACGCCATCTTCATGCCGAGCACCAGCGTCCCCAGGCCCACCCCCTCGAAGATAATGCTCTTGATGTTCTCCGGGAACTTTTTCCGCAGCACCAGCCCCACCGTACTGCCCACAATCACCGTCAATGCGTTGACCAAACTCCCAATCGGCATCTCTATCCTCCCTCTCAAAATGTCAACGGATTGAACGGATTTTAACGGATTTTTTCCCCCCAATCCGTTTCATCCGTTGACTCTCTGTCCTCCCTCTCAAAAATGTCAACGGATTGAACGGATTTTAACGGATTTTTTCAATCCGTTTCATCCGTTTAATCCGTTGACTCTCTATCCTCCCTCTCAAAAATGTCAACGGATTGAACGGATTTTAACGGATTTTTTTTCAATCCGTTTCATCCGTTTAATCCGTTGACTCTCTGTCCTCCCTCTCAAAAATGTCAACGGATTGAATGGATTTTAACGGATTTTTTCAATCCGTTTCATCCGTTTAATCCGTTGACAACCTCATTCCACCAGTGCCAGGCTGATGCGCCCGCGTTGTTGATCCACTTCGACCACTTCCACGTCGATGACGTCTCCCACGGAGACCTTGTCGTGCGGGTTGCGGACGTAGCCTGTTCCCATACGGCTGATGTGCACCAGGCCGTCGCGCTTCACGCCGATATCGACAAACGCGCCGAAGTCCACGACGTTGCGCACCGTGCCCTTGAGCTGCATCCCCTCGCGCAAATCTTCGAGGCTCAGCACGTCACTGCGCAGGATCGGGCCTTCCAGATCGTCACGGGGATCGCGCCCGGGGCGGGCCAGCGCCTCCAGGATGTCTTCCAGTGTCGGGCAGCCCGTCCCTAGCTCGGCAGCCAGTTCATCGAGGTTCATCTGCCGGCGCAGATTGGCGATTTCGCCCGCCAGCCGCGGATCGCCCAAGGGACAGCCGAGCAGATTCAGCACCGCGCGGGCCACCGGATAGCTCTCCGGGTGAATGGGCGTGTTGTCGAGTGGCTCTTCGCCTCCCGGCACGCGCAGGAACCCGGCGGCCTGCTCGAACGTCTTCGGTCCGAGGCCAGGGACCCGGCGCAGCGCCTCGCGGCCCTCGAACGCGCCATGCGAGTCACGGTACGCCACAATCGTCTCTGCCAGCTTGGGGCCGATGCCCGAAATGTAGCGCAACAGCGCCGGCGACGCCGTGTTGAGGTCCGCCCCCACCGTGTTCACCACCGATTCGACGACCGTGTCCAGCGACTCCGCCAGCGCCTTCTGGTTGACGTCGTGCTGGTATAGCCCCACACCGATGGCCTTTGGCTCGATCTTCACCAGTTCGGCCAGTGGGTCCTGCAGGCGCCGCGCAATCGAGACCGCCCCGCGCAGCGACACGTCCAGGTCGGGCAACTCCTGGCGCGCCAGCTTCGACGCCGAGTAGACCGACGCCCCGGCCTCGTTGACAATCGTGTATTTTACCTTCAGCTTCTCTTCGGTGAGCAGTTCGGCTACCAGCGTCTCCGTTTCGCGGCTGGCGGTGCCGTTGCCGATGTCGATGACGGTAACGCCATGTTGTTGGATGAGACGGCGCAGCGCCGCTTTGGCCTGTGCCTTGTCGCGGTCGGGATAAATCGTATGCGTAGCCAGCACCTTGCCGGTCGGGCTGACCACTGCGACCTTGCAGCCCGTGCGGTAGCCGGGGTCGATGCCCAGCACCGTTTGTCCGCGCAGCGGCGGCTGCAATAGCAAAGCTTTGAGGTTGGCGGCGAACACGCCAATCGCGTGCTCGTCGGCCATGTCGCTCAACTCGCGGCGCATCTCGCGTTCGACGGCGGGGAAAAGCAGGCGGCTGTAGCTGTCCTTGCGCGCTTCGACGAGGTCATCCATCAGCGGGCTGCCCGCGTCGCTCGGATAGCGCTGCGCGAGGATACCCATCGCTTCCGCCTCTGGCACTTCCAGCGTGACCTTGAGCACGCCTTCGCGCTCGCCCCGGTTGATCGCAAGGATTTGGTGCGGGCGCAGCGCGCGGAAATCCACGAAGAAGCTGTAGTACATCTGGTAGACACCCTTGGGGTCCTTGCTCTGGTCGGCGACGGTGACGCTCAACGTGCCATGTCGCTGCACCAGACGGCGCATGTCAGCGCGCACTTCCGGCGCATCGGCGATGGCCTCGGCGACGATGTCGCGTGCGCCCGCGTAGGCGTCATCCACGGTGGGGACGTCCTCCGTGAGGAAGGGTTGGGCGAGTGTGTTGCGGTCGCTTTCGAGCGTTTGCGCCAGCACGAGATCCGCCAACGGTTGCAGGCCCCTTTCGCGGGCGATTGTCGCGCGCGTGCGGCGCTTGGGCTTGAAGGGGCGATAGAGGTCTTCCAGGCGTTGCAGTGTGTCGGCGGCCTCCACCTCGGCCTGCAACTCTGGCGTGAGCACCCCCTGCTCTTCGAGGCTGTGCAGAATCGTCTCGCGGCGCTCCTCCATGTTGCGGCGATAGCCCAACCGCTCGGCGACCTGCCGCAATTGCTCCTCATCCAGCGAGCCGGTCATCTCCTTGCGGTAGCGGGCGATGAATGGGACGGTATTGCCGTCATCCAGCAGGCGGACGGCGGACTCGACGCGCGGCAATTCAAGCGCCAGGTCGGCGGCGACGGCAGCAATGATGGCGATTGGATCCATAACCCTCCTCAAGATAGTCAAGTAGTCGTTAGTTCGGTAGTCGATTCATCAAAAGATTGTTCACCGCTATCAGAAATTACGACAGACTAACGGCAGGTAGATGTAGTTGAATGGTTCGTCCACCACTTTCAACGCCATGCGGACCTGATGCGGCGATCCGGCGACACCGGTAGGACTGTTCACGGTGACGGTCAGCATGCCGGTGTACAGGAAGATGGTCGATGTCGAGAACTCCGTTGGCGTGACGCTGAAGCTCTGTGGCGTCGTTCCGCTCGGCGGGGCAATCTGCGCCCAGGGTGCGTTGCTCGTCACGTTCCAGTTCAACAGATGAAAGCTGCCCACGTTGCGTGGCGTCAGCGTCCAGGCGGACGGCAGCAGTTGTCGTGAAGGGATGCTGTATGTGAAGGTGATCGCGTCCGGCAGACCGCCCAGCGCCGGCACCTGGACGTCCAGCGTCACGTTGACACGCTGTACGGCGTTGACCGTCTCTGGCGGGGCCGTCGCCGTTACTGTGACCGCGCCGGTATAGCGTGCACTGGTTTGCGTCATGAACGTGGTCGGCGCAATGGTGAACGTGCCCGGTGTTGTCCCGTTTGCCGGCGTAGCGGTGAACCAGTTGCCCTGAGTCGTCAGACTCCAGGTGATTACATCCGTCGAGGTGCTGTTGGTCAAGTTGACGACTTGCGTTGGTGGGGTCAGACTGCCGGTCACGCCGTCATACACGAAGGCGACGGTGGTCGGTGTGACGTTGAGGGTAATCGGCGGTGGTGCCCACGTCGAATAGATGCTGTCGCTGCTGGTCGCGCTCTGGGTAGCATTACGCATCTCCACCCACACTGTATGTTCACCGGGCGCCTGGGGTAATTCCCAGGCCAGTTCCGACTGGAATGAACGCCAGTCGCCCCAAGGTTCGCTGTTGTTGCGCAGCCGCATTTCGGTCCACTTGCCACTGCCGTAGATGTAGAGATTGACGTGATAATCGTCCGTCGTGGCGGCTTCCCGGTTGATGACAATGGGGTAGACGTCGGTGCGACATCCGAAATCCTGCACCCAATAGCGCCAATAGTCACCCCCACCCTCGTAATACCCCACGCCAATTTCACAAGACGCCGCCCGCAGAATATTGGCACGGTGACCATCGCTGGCCATCCAGGCGGCCATCACTGTGGCCGGCGTTGAGTAGCCGGCGGCGGCGTTCTCGCTAAGTGTGCTGTAGGTAGGAGTGTAGTAAGTCAACACGCGTTGTAAAAAGTTACAGACAAACTGTAAAGTGCCATCCACCCGATCCTGCGAGTCGTGGCCGAAGTAATTATCCACTCCCATATCCGTGGCATGGTAGCGGGCCGCATCCGTCAGGGTCGTGACGCGCTTGAGCGGTGGTAAAGCAGATGCAGCCCGCGCCGCGTTGACCAGCTCTACTACGGTTTGCTCGTAGGCGGGATTGCTGGAAGGGACGCCAAAGACTCCCCCGCAGCCTGTAAAACACGGCATGACCTCACCGCTTTCTACCACCACCGCCGTGCCAATCTGTGGGCTGAGCGGCGCGGCAACCGCGGGTGCCATCAACACCATCACACTGACAACCGTGAGGACGTATCGAACTGCCTTGTACATTGTTACCTCCATTGACTACATTAAGAGGGGTATCGTCGTGTACGGCGTGCGAGAACATTCCATTTACATCTCAATAAGTATTTCCTTGACACCTGGGATTGTAACCGAAAGCAGGCTGCACGCAACCGAGACGCTCCTGGCGCCCCTTCTGGGAAGCTGCGCGAAAGTGGCTTTTGGCGAGGGCGGGTTGAACTTCCCGTAGGAGGATACCGACGCGGTTGACAAAAGCCTGGTTTCTGCTACAATCTTCCCCGCTTGGCCCCATCGTCTAGTGGCCTAGGACGCTGGCCTCTCAAGCCGGAAACAGGGATTCGAATTCCCTTGGGGCCATCCGGCAATCCCCCTCATTGAGGGGGATTTTCGTTTTCTACGGGGCTGTCGGGGGTGGGGAGGAAGAGCTGTTGGTAGAGGTAGGCCTTCTGTATACGCGCAATAGCGGCGATTTCGGCATCGCCTGCTGCATCGGCTAATCGTCCGGCCTCATCGTACTGCCTTTCTGCTTCCGCATAGTTGCCCAGATCGGTGTTGGCCTGCGCCAGGTACAAATATCCGCGTGCGGATTGCGGGTTAGCGGCGATGGCAGCCTCCGCATCGACCAACACCGCCTCGGGTTCACCCAGCATCAGGTAAACCTGGGCGCGGGCGAGGAGAAATTGCTCGCGGCTGCCGGAGACGGCCTCGGCGGCAGCAAACGTGGTTGCGGCATCTGTCTCAGCACCGAGCCGGGTCTGCAAAACGCCTTTGAGCGCCAGCAAGTGCACATTGTCGGGCGATAAGCTCAGGGCCTCATTCACTTTGTCCAGGGCGGCAGCGTTGTCTCCCGCTTGCGCGAGCTGTTCCGCCATTTGTTGCAACCGGATGGTTTGTGATACGGTTTTGTCGGGCGCGAGGAAGAGCACATACACCACGCTCAAGACGGCGAGAATTGCCGCACCGATGAGCAGCGATTTCATCTGGCGGCGGCGCTGCACCTTTCTTTGCTCTGCCCACCACCGATCGATGAACCACCACCACTGCTCCGGGGCCGGAGTTTGTGTCGGACGCAGCGCCGCAAGTCCCTCTGCCCCACCCACTTTGCGCAGGAACACTTGCGCCTTGCGGCGGAATGTGGCGGAAACTGTCTCGAAGCGCAACGTCTCCGCCGGCAAGGGCACGCCCGCACGCTCCAATTCGATGAGATGCGCCTGCGCGGCATCGAAGAGCGCCGGGATTTCCTGCGCCTCTTCTCTGCTGGCGTGTGCCAGCTTACCGATGTGCGCCTCGAGTCTGCCAAGAATCTCGCGCAATTGCGCCGCAGGTGTTGCGTGGAACTCTCGCTGCTGAAACATACGGTTATTCGTCCAGGTCAATCCTACCGGGCATGACGACGTTGACAACATCGCCGTGCAAGTCGATGATGATACGGAGTCCCATCAAACCCAGCCACTGCCGGGCGTCCTCGGGTAAGCCGGTCTCAAGCAGGGTGTTGATGTTTTCTGACATCTGCCCAATCGAAGCATCGACCGCGGCTTTCGTGAAAAGGTCATCCTTTCCCAGAAATTGGAGCATCCCCTGCACCACCGCCTCGCGATTTTGGAGCACGTTTTCTTGCATGATGTCGAGCACATGCCGATCCACCTTCTCTGAAGGGATGTGTCGCAAGAAGCCGGCATCGTTGACGACATAGTGCGGCGTCCCACCCACATAGGTCACGTCTACCGGATTATCTGCCTCATCGACAATCAATCCTGCAAAAACTGCTACGCGCGCCATCGCGCCCTCCTCAGTTCATTTGCGTTTAGAAATCAATTGTATACACTATCTTACTAAAGTTTCGGAGAAACGCCAATGATCAGGAGGAGGTCACGGTGAATACCCAAGTCAATATCGCTATTGTTACTGATTCCGCCGCAAGTATCCCCGAGGCCCTGCGCCGGCAGTACCGCATCGAAGTGGTGCCAATTTGGGTCAACATGGACAAGGTCTCGTATCGGTCAGGCATTGATATGCAACCGGCGAGTTTCTTTGCGCAGCTACGCGCCAATCCGGAGATGCAGGTTTCCACGAGCGTGCCGGCCATACCGGTATTTCTTGAAGCCTATCGGAAGCAAGCGCAGTGGGCGTCGGGCATTGTCGCGGTTCACGTGGCGGGCAAGCAAAGTGGGACATGTAACCTGGCGGAGGTCGCGGGCCGGGAGAGTCCCGTGCCGGTCGTCGTGGTCGATAGTCAGACGACGGCAATGGCGCAAGGTTTTGTGGCGTTGGAAGCCGCGCGTGCGGCTGCTGAAGGCGCCACGTTGGAGGAGGTCGTGGCTCGCGCGCGTGCCGTCGTGCCCAATGCCGGTGTGGTGGCGCTGTTGGAAACGGTCAACTATGCTTTCCAGGGTGGGCGGCTCTCCGGCGCGGCCAGCACCGTGGGAAGCCTGCTCAAGATTTCTCCGTTGGTTCGGGTACAGAACAATCGCGTCAGTTTGGTCGGCCAGGCACGCCGGCGCAGCAAAGGCATTGCGGCGGTCATAGAAAAAGTTGTTGATGAAGTTGAAGATAACCCCGTTCACCTGGCCGTCCACTATGCTGAAGACGAAACCGAAGGCGTGTATGTGTTGGAAGAACTGAAAAAGTTGCTCCACTGTGTCGAAACGTACTTGCTACACGTGCCAACGGAATTGGGTGTTCACACCGGACCGGGAGCCTTGGGCGTGTCGTATTACATCGAACGGCAGGCCTCCGGCCTCTCGCAACAATTGGAGAAGCTCTCGGACTATGCGCGGGGCGCGAAAGAAGCTATTCTCGCGCGGGTGCCATGGTCACAAAAGGACGATGCGTAGGAAAGGCAGAGTTGGGTTCCTTGTCAGCGCCGCCGAGTATGTTATGATCGACCTGTATACAACGCCGGTAGCTGGCCCGATTACCGGACTCAGTAGATCGCAAATTGCTCTGAGGGGATCGTCAGATCCCCGTTCTGGCCTGGATCTGGCGATCCAGACCAGGCAAAATTAGCTCTACTGAGACTGACGATGACACGATTGATTTGGAGGAGCAGATGTCGCGTGAAGTCGATATTGGCCGTATGGCCCTGATTGCCCTGATGGGGGCGTTGATTTTTGTGCTGACGGTGGTTGTGCGGATTCCGATCCCGGCGACGAACGGGTACGTGCATTTGGGTGACGCGGCGATCACTTTCACGGCCTATGCGTTTGGGCCGTGGGTGGCGCTGTTTGCCGGCGGGATGGGCACCGCGATGGCGGACATGCTTGGCTATCCGCAGTGGGCGGTATTCTCCTTGCTTATCCATGGCGCGCAAGGGTTGGCGATCGGCTGGCTCGTGCAGAAGCGTCTCAATACCGTGACGGTGTTGCTGTCCGTCATCATCGGTGCGGCCATTGTCGTCGCGGGCTATTTTGCTGCCGGGACCTTTCTGGTGGGTGTCGGCGCTGCCACCCTGGAAGTGCTTCCCAATACCTTGCAGGGCCTCAGCGGTGGGCTGGTGGGTGTGCCGTTGTATCTGGCCGTGCGCCGCGCGTATCCGCCTCTGGAAGCCCGCTCGCGGCGGACCGCATAGCCGAAAAGTGAATCCGTGTGTAGGGCGAGTTGGTAACTCGCCCCTTGTAGCGCGAGTTGCCAACTCGCGCTACAGTTTTTCATTGTAGGGGAAAGACTGTGTTGGTTGCAGAGCATTTGCATTTTGCCTACCCGCCGCCCGGACCGGATTTCCCGCAAACCGAGGCGCTGCGGGACGTCACTTTTCACCTGGAGACCGGGGAAGCGTTAGCGGTGATGGGCGCCAGCGGCAGTGGAAAAAGTACGCTGTGTCACGTGCTGGCCGGATTGACGCCTCGCTATACCGGCGGGCGCGTCTCCGGCGTGGCGCGCGTAGCAGGTTACGACGTCCTGGCGACGGTGCCGCCAACCGGTACGGTGGGCCTGCTCTTTCAGGATGCTGCAACGCAGCTTTTCAACCCTACCGTCGAAGACGAAGTCGCCTGGGGGCTGGAAGCGTTGGGGACGCCGCCGCCGCACATCGGCGCGCAGGTGGAAGAGGCGCTGGCGCGTTTTGGCTTGTTGGATGTGCGGACGCGCTCGCCCTGGGCGCTTTCCGGCGGGCAGCAGAAGCGGCTGGCATTGGCGGCGGTGTGGGCGATGCGTCCGCGTGTGCTTCTGCTGGATGAGCCGCTCGGCGGACTCGATCCGCAGGGCCGCGCCGAAGTTCTCGCGGCGCTTGAAACGCTGTCCCAGAGCAGCATCACACTCCTGCTGACGACTTTCCGGCCACAGGCTGCTGCCCTGGCGCCAACGACGCTTGTACTCGCCGATGGCGCAGCCACGTCCCCCACGCCCACTGCCGAAGTGCTGCGGGATGAGGCGCGGTTGGTCGAAACCGGGATTCTTTATCCGCCCAAGCTGTGGCCTGCTATGGAAGCTCATATTGTGCCCTCGACCACGCCGGCCATTGCTATGCAGGACGTCCATTTCGCGTACACCGACGGGCACGCCGCGCTGCACGGCGTTAGCCTGGAGATCCCCCAGGGCCAGTTTGTTGCGATTATCGGGCCGAACGGTGCGGGGAAGAGCACGCTGCTGCGCCACTTCAACGGTTTGCTGCGCCCTACACGCGGCACGGTGTACATTCACGGCAAAGATGTCGCCGGACGCACGACCGGTGAACTGGCCCGCGAGGTGGGCTTTCTGTTTCAACGCCCGGAGCAACAGCTTTTCGCCGCGACGGTCTACGAGGAGGTCGCCTTTGGCGTCCGCGCGTTGCGCCTCGCCGACGCTGCCGGGCGCGTGGAACGCGCGCTGGCGCGTTTCGCGCTGACCGCGTTCGCGCAGACGCCGCCCTCCATCCTGAGCTACGGCGTGCAGCGCGCCGTCACGCTGGCCGCACTGGCCGCTCTCGATACGCCCATCCTGGCGCTGGATGAACCGGCGGTGGGCCTCGATGGCCGCGAGTGGGCGCGCCTGCTGGCATGGCTGGCCGAGCGCCGCGCCGCCGGTGTGACGCTCGTCATCGTCACCCACGAGATGGAGCTGGCGGCCCGCGCCGACCGCGTGGTGGCGCTGGCAGATGGGCGCGTCGTCGCCGATGGCGCGCCGGCCGAGGTGCTCGGATGAGTGTCGCGCTTGACTTTTACGTCCATCGGGAGTCGTGGCTGCACCGGCTCGATCCGCGCGTTAAGCTGTGGGGGGTGCTGGTGGGCTGCGTCGCGGCGTTTTTGCTGCCGTCCTTGAGCGTCCAGGGCGTACTTCTGCTCGGCTTGCACTTGCTCTTGTTGGGCAACGGTATCCCCTGGCGGGTGCTGCGCGGTCTATGGCGCCAGATGGCGGTGTTGATCGTGTTGATTATGGCGTTGCAGCCGTTTTTTACCCCTTCCGGCGATCCGCTCGTGGCGGTCGGGCCGCTGCGACTGACGGTAGGCGGCCTGAGCCAGGCGGGCTTGCTCGCCACGCGCGCGCTGGTGACCGCGTTTTTCATTGGCGCACTGCTGTTCACCACCGATCAACGGTCGCTTGTCCAGGCTTTTGTCCGGCTGGGACTGCCGTATACGTGGGGGTTGACGTTCAGCCTCACGTTGCGCTTCCTTCCGGCGATCCAGCAACTGTTTATGACGGTGCGCGAGGCGCAGGCGGCGCGGGGGTGGGTGGCGGAGGGCAATCTCTTCCGCCGTTTCCGCGAGTATTTGCCCGTGCTGGTCGCGGTCATCATCGGCACGCTGCGGATGAGTGACCGGCTGACACTGGCGCTGGCGGCGCGCGGTATGGCGGCCCCGGCCTCAGGAGAGGGGGACAGACCTCCGCAGCGCACGGTTTGGCGCGACCTGCACATGCGCCGTACCGATTGGATGACATGGATCGGCATCACCCTGGCTTTGTTAGCGGTCAGCTTTTGGCGACTTGTTTTCGGCGGCTGAAAGCTGGCGGCTGAGCCCTGACATATTGCTTCCCTCAAGGCTTGTGCTATACTTTTCATACACCACATCCGTCAAGCGTAGGGAAGGAACCCAAAGCGCCGATGAAGTATAAAACACTCCTGATTTATAATCCCACCGCCGGTCCGTGGGATATGACCCGCACCCTCAAGCGCCTTGCAGAATATATGAACAAGTGTGATTGGGCCATGGAGGTGGTGCAGACCGAACATCCGGGGGATGCCACCCATTACGCGCGGCGTGCTGTTGAGGAGGGATCGGATATCGTCCTGGTGGCCGGCGGCGATGGCACCATCAACGAAGCCGCCAACGGTCTGGTGGGAACGTCAACGGCGCTCGGCATCGTCCCCGTCGGCACCGGCAATATTCTCGCTCACCAGTTGCACATGCCGCTTCTCTCTCTGACCGCGCCGTTGTATGTACGCGATGTGGGTGAGGCGCTGTGTCAGAGTCGCATTCAACGGGTGGATGCCGGCGTTATCAATAAGCGCTACTTCGTCTGTTGGGCCGGGTTGGGGTTGGATGCCGAAATCACGGCCTATATGGAACCGCGCCCGCGCCTGGCCAAGCGGTTTCGCACCATACCCTATATCATTGCCGGATTTACGGTTGCGGCGGAGTTCCGCGGGGTGCGTTCGCGCCTGGTGATTGAGGGGCGCACCTTTCGCACCCGCGCGTTGATGGCCCTCGCCAGCAACATCCAGCTCTATGCGGCTTTCTTCAACATCGCGCCGCGCGCGCGCATGGACGATGGGCTGCTGGATATCTACGTCTTCAAAGGGCTGGGATTTCCTTACATTATGCGCCACTTGCTTCATCTTTTCCGCGGACAGCATCAGTACGATCCCAAAGTGATGCATGCCCTGGCGCGCACGATGACCGTCCACACGACGCCTTCGGTCGCCGTGCATCTGGATGGCGACCCCTACGGCGACACCCCGGCTGCTATCAGCATCGAGGCAGGGAAGCTGCTGCTGCTCGTTCCCCCTCAAGCCCCGCCCAGCCTCTTCAGCAAGCCGCCGGAGCGGATACTGGAATGAAGTTAACTGCGATTCCAGGGGGCATAATCGAATCTGCGCTGCAGCCCCGGTAGAAAATGGACTACTTGACTACTCGACTACTCGACTAACGACTATCTGACTATTTGAGGAGGGCCTTATCATGCAACCCTTGATGGATTGGGGCATTGAACTTATTCTCTGGCTACAACAATTTCGCCCGGCGCTGGACTTGCCCTTCAGGGCGTTCACGTTTGTCGGTGATGAATTGTTCTTTTTGCTGTTTCTGCCACTCGTCTACTGGTGCCTGGATCGGCGCCTCGGCGCGCGGGTGACGCTGTTGTTTCTTGTCTCGGCTTACGTGAACGCGGCGGCGAAAGAATTGTTCGATCAGCCGCGCCCGGCGCTTTATGATCCGCGCGTCTGGGCTTATTCCGACGTGGGCGGTTCCGGGGGATTACCCAGCGGGCACACGCAGAACACGCTCGCGGTGTGGGGCTATCTGGCGGCTAAGGTGCGCCGTACCTGGATGTGGATTTTGGCGGGGGTGTTGGTCGTGTGCGTGCCGTTGTCGCGGTTGTACCTGGGCGTCCATTTTCCCCACGATTTGCTGGGCGGCTACGTCATCGGCGCGCTGTTGCTCTTCGTTTACTTGCGATGGGGCGAGCGCGGCGAACAGTGGTTGGCGCGGCAGTCATTGGGCACACAATTGGCACTCGTGGCGGCGTTCTCCATCCCGTTGATGTTGATCTTTCTCACCGAGGACGGTGTGACCGGCGGCGCGACGTTGCTGGGGATGGGCATCGGCTTTGTGATCCAGGCGCGCTGGATTGGCTTTGAGGCGGATGGGGTGTTGTGGCAGCGGGTGGCGCGCTATGCGCTGGGCGCTGCGGTGATGGTGGGGCTGTGGGCTGGGCTGCGCGCCGCTTTTTCCGCACTGGAGCCGGCGCTCTTGTTCCGCTTCATTCGCTATGCGTTGATGGGCTTCTGGGGCGGCGCCGGCGCGCCGTGGGTTTTCGTGAAGTTGGGTCTGGCGCCGGGTCGCGGTCGGCCCCAGGCGGCGTAGCTGAGTACCGGCATCACGATTCTGGACCGTGATGGCGTGATCGCCGATTGACAGGATTGCGCCCGGCAAATGCTGTAGACGTTGCCCGATCCCTGGAGCATTTTGGGGAGCATTTTTGGATTACTGAGTCTACTACTTCCACGCCAGCACCAGCCGGCTGCGGGTGGAGCCGTTCAGCGACGTGTATAAAACTGTCTGTCCTGCGATGATCACCAGGTCCGCGTGTCCCAGGCCGATATTGCCGGGTTGATCGACGAGGATGGGATTGCCGGGGTATTTCTCCCACGGGCCGTCGATGTCGGGCGTCAGACTGCGCGCCAGGCCGAGGCCAAACTGCGAATCGCCGGCATCGCCGGGACCGGGGCCGCGCACGCCCTCGTAGAGCATGTAGACGCGCGATCCGATGCGTTGCACTTCGGCAGAGCTGATCGTGCGGAAATCGAAGTACGGGTTTGTCTGCGGCCCTTTTTCTTCTAGCGGGCCGTATTCCCCGGCGCCCACAAACAGCGGATTGTGTTGGCAGCGGGTCAGATGCTCGCCCGTCGTCGTCACGCTACCGGTGTAGCAGCCCATGGCGCCCGGATTTTGCCCTAATCCCACAAAGATGTAGAGCCGTCCCCCTTCGACGAAAATGCCGGGCGGGCCTCCCGCCAGACATTCGTACTCGTACGGCACGTAGGGATGTTCATGAATGCGCTCTTCCTTGCGGCAGGTGCGCAACCACAGCTTCCACACCCCCGTATCGGCGACCCGCTCCGGCGGGCTCCAGATCAGGCCATCCGCCGACCGTCGCAGCCGCGTGCGTCCCAGGTATTCGTAGACGAGGAAGAACGTCGTCCCGTTGTAGGCCACGCGAGGGTATTGTTGCTGGTCGGTGTGATCGACTTCCGAGACGCAGGGACATTTAGCGCACTCGAACAGACAAACCGGTGACGTTTCGATGAAGAAGGTACGACCGCCATCGACGCTGCGGTAGATGACGGTGCAGCCGGGGAAGGGAACCGCATCACCACAACGATCCGAAACGCCGGCAGATTGGGCGCTGGCATGTACGTAGGACCACAGCTCACCGTTGTGCATCACCAGTGTGTCGGATTCACCCATCGGCAGACCCGTATCGGCGACATCCAGCACGAACTCTGCCCGCCCTTCCCAAAAATCGGCCAACGTGGGATGCCCGTTAGCGCCGGGATCGCTCTGGATCACCAACGCGGCGGGCGGAGGCGTGGGGGAAGGTAGCACAGAGCGCGCGGTATCAGAAGGCATGGCCGTGTCAGGGAGCACGTGTGCTTCCGTAGCCGCCAGGCGGGATGGCGACCGCCTGGGATACTCGGTGAACAATTCAGGCGCCGTCTGGATAGCGACGGTGGTAGGGCGGCGTGTCGGCGTCGCGGTAGGGGCAGGGGATGGTGTGGCCGTTGCAGCCGGCAGAGGGGTAGGGGAGGGCAGCGTCACCGGCGACGCCGTTGGCGGCGCTGTTGGTGTCGTGGTGACTGCCCGCGTGGGCAATGGCCCGTCATCCACCACCACTTGTTCCCGAGACGCTTCGTACAGCGACGCTGCTTCTTGCGGCAGCAGCGGCCCGCATGCCGGGAGCAGCAGCACGAGCAGCAGGATGCGATACCAGACCCGTGATGCGGCTCGCACGGCACTCATCCGCCCGACGTCGGTGTTGGGGTCGGCGCCGGTGTGTCGGTCGCCGGTGGGAGGGTGGGAGGTGGCGTCAGCGTTGGCGTTTCTGTCGACGTGGGAGATGGCGTTTCGGACACGGTCGGCGTCGGCGTGGGGGTCTCGTCCGTTGGCATGACCGTGGGGGTCTCCTCCGTTGGCGTGACCGTGGGGGTCTCCTCCGTTGGTGTGAGCGTGAGGGTGGGCGTCTCCGTAGGCGTCGGGGTGGTCGTTTCGGTGGGCGTCTCCGTACCGGTGGGCGTGGGGGGCGGCGTAGCCGTCTCCGTGGGGGTGAACGTCGGTGTGGGGGTGCGGGTAAATGTCGGCATCACCACCACGGTCGGCGGTAAGAAAATCCGCTGCCCGGCGACGATTTTGTTGTTTGACATACAGTTGGCCCACATAATGGCTTCGACGGTCGTGCCGTAACGCTGCGCTAAACTGTATAGCGTGTCTCCGGGCCGTACCTCAACCAGGATCCACCAGGTTGGCGGGCCGCAACGTGGCGGCACCCGCGTCGGGGTGGCGAAGGCCAACGCCGGCAAATAAATCACGTCACCGGGTTGAATATCCGGGCTATCCAGGCAGTTGCCGCGCATCAGCAAGTAGACACTGCTGCGTGCTGCCGAGGCCAGCGACGCCAGGGTGTCCCCCACTTCTACGGTGTAAGGCAGCCAATCCGCAGGCCAGGGGCACGCGGTCGGCATGAACGTCGCGGTGGGGGGCAGGGATGGCGTCTGGGGCGTACCCGGCGTCGAAGGTGGCAGGGTGGGGTAGAGCGTCGTCGTTGGCAACTGGAGCACCCTGGTCGGGCGCTGCGCCACCAACATTGGGTCTACTTGCACCAGCAGCACGCTCCCCAGCACCATACCGAGGATGACGATGCCCGTAAAAATTGCCCCCAAAAGGCGGATGAGCGGATGGCTTTCCACCAGAGTGCCCCTCGCTATTTCTTGGTGTGATTCGTCGGCAGAATGAAATTAAACGTACTGCCCACATTGGGTTGGCTTTCAACCCAGATGCGCCCACCGTTGGCTTCGACCAACGTTTTGGCGATGGCCATGCCCACGCCGGTCTCGCCCATTCCCTGGATGAGCGGTTGACTCGCTCGCGTGAAACGGCGGAAGACGCGGGGATAGTCCTCCGGCGCGATACCTCCCCCTGTGTCCATAACGGAGATACGGATAAACTTGCCGCTTTTGGAGGATTCGTCTTCACCCGCACTGATAACGACCTCGGTGCCCTGTCTGGAACACAGCGCGGCGTTGGAAATCAGACGCAGCAAAATCTGGTACAGGCTGTCGCGGTCGGCGCGGACTGAGGCCAGTTCGGGCGGCAGATCGAGGCGCACGGCTAACTTGCGTTCGCGGAAACGCGCTGCCAGGCCCATCACGGCTTCTTCGATGATTTGGATGAGATTCACCGACTGCGGCGAAAGTTCGATGGGCCGGCTGTCCGGTGAGGCCGTGTTGATCAAATCGTTGAGCAGTTGGTTCATCTGCTCGATGTTGGCCTTGACTCTTTGGAGGAACTGTTGCTGCATCTCGGTCAAAATGCCAGCCTGTTCGCCCAGCAAGAGGTCGGTGTAGCCGGTGATCGATGTCATCGGGGTGCGGAATTCGTGGGCGAGGCTGACGATGGCTTCCTGGCGCTCCGCATCGCTTTCCGGTGTGCGCAAGGTGATCGCCAGCCCATCGGGTTGCCCGTCGCGGCCCACCAACGCGACCAGGTCAGCTTCGATGGTCATTTGTTCTATGGTCAGGGTGAGGTGCGCGCGCTTGAGGCTGTTGGGAACATTCCGCGCGAGCAAGGCATCCACCGTTTGGGTCCAGCGCGGATCGGGATAAGCGCCATTGATGGGGATGCCGGTCACGTCGCCGCCGGGCAGGCGTAACATTTGGCGTGCGACGGCGTCCGCCATGGTGATGATGCCGTTCTCGTCTACGACAACCAGACCGACTGCCGCCGGACTTTGCGCTGCGTTGTTATCGACAGACGCTTTTTCGGCCAGTGCGACCTGTTCCTGGAGTGCTGCTACACGGGCTTCCAATTGCGCGCGGATCTCGGTCGCGGCGTCCAATTCGTCTTTGAGTTGGCTCAGCTTGGTCGCTAACGGATCGCGCTCCATCAACAGCATTTCACGGTCGCGCGTCAGTTCCTGGATCTTGTTGTGCAGTTGTTCCCGTTCCTTGACCAACTCTTGCACTTCTTCCTGCCAGAAACTAACCTCCGTTTCGGTCATGCCTTGGGGACGCGAGGCCAACTCACGGTTGAGGCGCGCCAATTCCTTGTCTCGGATGTCGATTTCCTGGGTTAGCACGGTGATTCGTTCATCGAGTTTCTGGATGTCGGCGCGGGCCTGTTCCAGCGCCAGTTCTAACTGTTGGCGCTCGGTGTCGGAACCGCGCAGGCGGGACAAAAACGACATATCTTGCGTTTGCTTGCGCGCACGTGCAATTGAAACGCCAAGGAGCGCCGCAACCAGTTGGGAGGTATTCAACGCTTCGTCGGACCAGCGTGGTTTGCCGTCTGGATTGCTGAGCAGCAGCAGTCCGATCGCTTCATCTCTGTTGGTCAACGGCACAATCGCCAATGGCGCAGTATTCTGAATGCCCAATTTGTTATACAACGCCGTCAACCAGACCGTGCGTGACGACACTGGCACGACTTGCGCGCGTTTCTGGGTGTAGACCTCGGCCAGTACCGGGTAATCTTCGAGGACGAGGGTGGGCGTTTCGATCTGGGCCGCATTTGGCGGATGCAAAGCGACGACGTTGAGGATAGAGGGCGCATCCGTGGTTGGCAGCGCCATCGCGCACATCTCCACGTTCAGCAAGCGCGCCAGTTTTGATGATGCGATAATCAGGGAGGGGGCCAGGTCGCGTGCGGATTCGACGCCTTGCAGCAAATCCAGCAGTGCTTCGGGGTCGAGCGCCAGGCCTCCCTTCGGGGATGCCGACGCGGGCACGGCGGGTGTCCGCGCGGCAGGTGTTGGCAACGGCGTGGCGCTCTGGGTTGGCATAATCTGCCGATGCACCAGCGCGGCGAGCAATGGCAGCGTGACCAACGAAGTCAGCCGCAGCCATCCCGAAAAGTGCAATTCCAGGTCCGGCCAGAGCCATTGCGCGACATGGCCGAGCACCCAGAACAGGCCCAGGCCAATAGCCCATTCCCATTCTGGCGGGCGTACCAGTAAGCTCAGCAGGAGATAAAGCACCAGGAATCCAAGCGTCAGCATTTCCCAGATGCGTTCGTAGAACATGCCGTTGAACGCAATCCCTTTGGTTTCCCAGGCCGGCCACAGGGCGGCGGTTACGCCGTAGAAAACCAGGCTGGCGCCGAGCAAGAGGGCGATGAACACCGTCTGCCAGCGCGCAGCACGTCCTCCGAAAACCGCAGCCCAGATCACCAAAAGCACGGTGGCAAATTCGAGCCACCGCTCCAGAGGGGGGAGCAGTTGTGCCGGAGAGAGCACCCCCACCGTTCCCAACAGCCCGATAACGATCAGCGCCACCCGGCCGAGCAACAACCCGCCGATTGCCCACTGCCAGCGCGCTGCCTGTGCCGAGGGCGCCCGGCGGCGCGCGGTCATAGCGGGAAGAAGCGCCTGTTGCAAAGCAAAGAGTGTCACCAGGAAATAGACCAGATCCCCTGGTGGGTGGGTGATCAACTGGATGGTCTCATACAAAATCTTCATACTTCGACTGCCTCCGGCGCTTTTTCTTACCTACTTCTGATTATAGAACAAAGAGCCACTGTTGCAAGGCAAACGATAAAATTCAAATTAAACAGATTGTTTTCGCCTAAAATCGTGCGGGGGGAACAATTTATGGTATAATAGCGTCGATCGTTTATACGGATCACAGGGGTAAAATGATGTCACGTTATTGGGTCTTGTCTTTTCTATTGCTTTTGTTGTTGGTCCCCACTGCGGTGCAGGCGGCGGCGATAAACAATCCAGGCTCGGATCTCTTTTCCGCCGATCCCGCCGCCGACTATGTCTGTCCGGCGAATGTTACCCAGCGGTATCCGGCCCGTTGCCCGTCCTACAGTCCGGGCGCGCGCCAGACCCGCATTGAGTATTTGCGGGCGACGTTGCCCAATCCCTTGCCTACGTTGGCCGTCGAACCTCTGGAAGTTCCCGAAGATGCGATTACGACGTATACCTTTGCTTACGTGCGCCCCCTTCCGGCAGCCACCTACCGCCATCCAGAGGAAGCGGCTGCCGGGCTGCCGCCGCTGCGCGAGTTCCTGGCGGGCGACAACTGGGTGAGCATCCTTGGCGAGGTGGAATACAACGGTCAGATGTGGTACGAGATCAACGAGGGCGAGTTCATCCTCGCCGATCATCTGGCCGTTACCAACCCTTCGCGCTTTCATGGCGTGTTGTTGCAGGAACAGCCCCAGTATCCCTTTGGCTGGATCAACCGCGATGTCAACCCCTCGTCCGTTCCCGGCGGGCCGCCGCGCAAGGAGATTGTGCTCCGGCGTTACGACCTGATCACCATTTTCGCGCAAGAGTTGCTCGGCGAGACGATGTGGTACATGATCGGCGAAGAACAGTGGGTGGATCAGTCCTTTACCTCCCGCGTGGATGTCGACCCTATTCCAGAGGGCGTCGGCCCCGGCGAAAAATGGATCGAGGTGAACACCTACGAGCAGACGTTGGCCGCTTACGAGGGCGAGCGCATGGTCTTTGCGACGTTGGTTTCTACGGGCCGCTCCAACACGTGGACGCCCAGCGGACTGAGCCGCATCTGGGGGAAGCTGCCCTCCACACCGATGATCAACCGTGATGTGGGGCCGGAGAATCCGGGGTGGTATTACCTGGAAAACGTGGAATGGACGCAGTATTTCAACGGCGCGTATGCGTTGCACGCCGCGTATTGGCACAACTCGTTCGGCTTCACGCGCAGTCACGGGTGTGTGAATCTGTCCATTCTCGATGCGAAATGGCTTTTTGAGTGGACGACGCCTTACACGCCGGTTGACGCGAAGGTGGTTTACGGCAGCACTGCCGATCCGGGAACGTGGGTGTGGGTGCACAAGACGGGGCCGGTGCCGGGGCAGGAATAGCGACATAGGCATCAAGAACAACCGCCGTAGCATTGAGGCTACGGCGGTTGTTCTTTTCGAGTTGGTTGCCGTTTCACGCTCTGCGGCTCAGTCTCCCACAAAATCAATCTCTGCTTCAGGCGCTTCAGAAGCGGGGACGAAGCGCAGCGGCCATTGCTTGCCGTTCAGACAGCCCAGATATTCGGGATCGTCCAAAGCTTCTAGCAAGGCATCAGTTTTCTCCGCTGCACCGTTGAGCCGCCATACGCCTTCAAAGCGCGTCAGCCACAATGCGGTGGCGGGTGGGTCTTCCAGGTCCACCACGTACATCCCCCAGTGATCGATCAATTGCAGGGTGGCGTGCCCATCAACGCCCTCGGCGACCCAGTAGACGTTGGTGAACGTGCTTCCCCCCACGTTCATCGGCATTTCGACGACCACCGGCGGTTGGCCGGTCAATTCCAGCCGTAATTTCTGGTTGTATTCGGCCAAAAACGGGTGCGCAGACTGCCGTAGAAAGATCACCTGTCCCCAATCGTCCGGGAAGGGGATGGCGACCTCTATCCAGGGTTCGTCATCGGGATTCCAGTTTTGGCCCTGCATCCATTCGCGCAAGCCGAGGAAGGCCAATCCGCCGCCTACGGCCAACACGGCCAACAGCGCCAGCATCACACAGGCCAGTGCGCCGCAGCCTATCGCCACAATCCATAGCCAACGCCGGGAGGGGGATGTTGTTTGCCTCTCTGCCATCGCAATCTCCTCCGTCTCACCAGGTAGTTCTCCGTTGCATCAGCCCTGTTCAGCCTGGCTGTTTTCAAGAAAATTTTAGACCAGGTGAGCGGGTAGTCAAGCCTTTGCCCGCTGGTGATTACCCATATTTCACCGCGGAGCACGCTGAGGCCGCAGAGAGATATGAAAAAGGTTTTTCTCTGCGCTCTTTGCGACCTCTGCGGTGAATGAACCTACGCGCATGGTACACCATGGGGGACTCCCCAGTTTGCCCGGCGGGCCATAGCGCCCTTGCGCTAAACTGCCGATTGCCTGAATTGCAGCCTGTGGTATAATGCCTATCACGTTGGGGCGTGGCCAAGCTGGTAAGGCAATGGACTTTGAATCCATGTATCGCACGTTCGAGTCGTGCCGCCCCAGTCTAAATACGACACAGTAGCAGGAAACAAAACGGGACAGC
>JAIOAS010000071.1 GCA_019873725.1 Chloroflexota bacterium
GTTTTTGCTCCTCGGCGGTGGTGTATTTGCGCGGATGGACATCGAGAGGGGGGCGATACCACCGCCGGCGTTCAATCCGATGGATGGGTGACGCCAACCGGCGTCATTATCAACGTTTACGACGCGGTGGTGTTTGTCTGTCCTGTGCGCGGCGGCACACTGCCGCTGCTGACGGGACGCTATCTCGAGCAGATTCCGTCATTACAGGGCAAGCAGGTCGCGTATTATCTTAGCGGGCAAGGAACTGTGAATTGATATATGGCAGTTAACCGAGATAAACCGGATAGGTGGAAAGAGGATATTGCGCAGTCGGTGGACATGTACAACGACTGGTTCATACGCTTTGCGCCTGAGGCATATCGCACTACGCGGATGCAGACAACCAAGGATGTTGAGGCGGCGCTACAAGCAACCAAGAATTTGACGGATGTTGGGACAGATTTGCTAAAGACGAACCCTGCGCTATTGCGGGCATTGCGGATGTGCACTTGCCCGCCGCTGGCTGTGGACCGTTTGATCGGACTCACCGGCGTTTCGGGAAACCTCGTCAAGGTTATGGAAAAGTACAACAGATTGCCGCCGCGTATGTCGCAGCCCGAGTTGGCGTGTGATCTGGAGAAGATCGGAGAGACTATCGAGAGGATGGCCGATCCGGATATTTTCGTCTGGCTCGGACGCGGTGATGATCCGTCGGAACAGGAGTTGTATCGCGCCGCGACGATTGTGGCAGACCGGCTGTGCGGCGCTGTTGCCAATCCGATCATCCGCAATGCGCAGGAAAAGCGCCAACTTGCCGCAATCGCTGAGTGGCTCTCGAATCTGGGCTACCGGAATTTGCCGACTGGTGAGGGGACGAAGTTCGACGCGATGCCGTCGGGTACATTCTCATTCCACCTGAACGTGCCTGTCGAACAGGAGGGCAAGGGTAGGGTGGTCAATATTCCGGTGGATGCTGTCGTTATGCCGAAAACGGCGCAGATTGGCGACATGCCGTTGCTAATCGAGGCGAAGTCGGCAGGAGATTTTACGAACGTCAACAAGCGGCGCAAGGAGGAAGCTGCGAAGATGAACCAGTTGCGCCGGACTTACGGAAAGGACGTGCAGTTCATCCTGTTCTTGTGTGGATATTTCGACAGTGGGTATCTCGGCTATGAGGCAGCAGAAGGCATCGACTGGGTATGGGAGCACCGCATCACCGATCTCAGGGAATTTGGGCTGTAGATGATGACAACACCGATTGCTGAACTTGAGGCGCGACGACTGGCCTTGCAAGATGCGTTGGACGCGCAGAAAAAAGTGTCCGAACGGAATCGGATGGGGCAGTTCGCCACGCCAACTCGGCTGGCTGTCGACATCCTGCGATATGCCAAAGCGCAACTAGGCGAGAGCGAGAACGTGCGTTTCATCGACCCGGCAATCGGTACGGGGGCGTTCTATTCAGCCCTGCTCGACGTGTTCACGGCAGAGCGTATCGCTGTGGCTGTCGGGTACGAAATCGATCCACACTATGGCGTACCGGCGGCGAAGCTATGGGGCGACGCGGGCTTAGACCTACGCCTGGAAGACTTTACGCGGGCCGAAGCGCCAGCGGATGCTGAGAAATTCGACTTGCTGATCTGTAATCCGCCCTATGTACGGCATCACCATATCATCAACGGCGAGAAGCAGCGGTTGCGGCTGCGCACAAAGGACGCTTGCGGCGTCGAAATCGGTGGTTTGGCTGGATTGTATTGCTATTTTCTCGGTTTGAGCCATGCGTGGTTGAAAGATGGTGGACTGGCTGGATGGCTTATCCCAAGTGAATTCATGGATGTGAACTACGGTGTTTCGGTGAAGCGCTATCTGCTCGACAAAGTAACGCTCCTGCACATTCACCGGTTCGATCCGAACGATGTGCAATTCGGCGACGCGCTTGTGTCGTCGGCTGTGGTGTGGTTCCGCAAAGAAGTGCCGTCGCCGGAGCATCAGGTGCGGTTCACCTATGGCGGTTCGCTGCAAAGACCGAAACTGGAACGTCTGGTACCGGTCGAAATGCTGCGGTGCGATCCGAAATGGACGCACTATCCACTCCAAGAGAGCTATGAGGCCACTGACGGGCCGGTTCTGGGCGATTTCTTCAAGATCAAGCGTGGCCTGGTCACAGGAAATAACGAGTACTTCATCCTTTCGCTTGAAGAAATCGAGCGGCGTGGATTGCCGCTGGAAGCGTTCAAACCGATATTGCCGAGTCCCAGGGACCTGCCGGATGACGAGGTCAAGGCGGACAAAGCCGGCAATCCCGTCCTTGAGCGGCAGTTGTTTCTGCTCGATCCACCGTGGACGGAAGAGGAGATCAGAAACCACTACCCGAAGCTATGGGCGTATCTCGAAGAGGGTAAAGCGCAGGGGGTCGCGGAAAGCTACCTGTGCAGGCACAGGAATCCGTGGTATGTGCAGGAAGACCGCCCACCGGCGCCATTTGTTTGCACCTACCTTGGCCGCAGCGACAACCGGGATGGACGTCCGTTTCGCTTTATCTTGAACCATTCACAGGCGACAGCCGCGAATGTGTATTTGCTGCTTTATCCTAAGCCGCCGATTGCGCGTGCTTTGCAGGACAGCCCGGAGCTGAAACGTCGAGTCTGGGCGTATCTGAACGAGATTTCCGCGCAGGTGCTGCTTGCTGAAGGCCGCGTCTACGGCGGCGGGCTGCACAAGCTCGAGCCGCGCGAACTAGGCAATGTGCCTGCCAGGTTTATACTGGACTTGTTACCGGATGTTCGCGTACCCAAGCGGTCCAGGCAGCTTACTCTCTTTGCTGGGACGTGAAAACTCGCTAAGACCTAAGCAAGTTGTTTTGAGTTCTCTTGGGCTTTTGGAGGTACTATGAGCGTCGAGTTAAAAGAACCCCGCTTGTTGGCGCGTGTCGAGCGGTTGGCCGCCGACCGCACGCAGCCAGCAGAGCGCATTGTGGAAATGGCTGTGCAACTGTATCTCGACAAGCTGGATGCGGATGCCATTCACGCGGAAACCGAAGCCTTTTGAGCGATGCACGCAGAATTGGTTGCAAAGTACGCCAATCATCATGTAGCGATTTATGAGGGCGAAGTTGTCGATCATGATCGGGATGTGCGACGTTTGGAAGCGCGCGTCCGGGAACGGTTCGGCGTTGAGCCGGTGTTGATTGCACTGGTAACTCCCCAGGCCCGGCATGACTTGCGATGGCGTGGCGGACGGTTGGAAAGACTTGGAGCAATACTATGACGGCGACGCCTTATAACACAACGTATGATCCCCCTATTGGTGGAGTGACATTGCCCGGTACCTACGTGGTGGGTGACGAAATGGGCGACGAGGTGATTTTGGGACGTGATGTGTTGAATCATTTGCGCATCACACTTGACGGCCCGGCGTTGTTGACTCGATGGTCGGAGTAGGAGAAGCTGTGGCCCAATTCACCCAATTCCCCCTCTCCGTCCAAAACCTCACCTTCCAATACCGGACGCGCGAGCAGCCGGCGATTGAGGACGTGTCGTTCGACCTCCACGCGGGCGAGCTGTTGCTCGTGGCGGGGTCCAGCGGCTGCGGCAAGACGACGCTCATTCGCTGCATCAACGGCTTGATCCCGCGCAGTTACAAGGGCACGCTGAGTGGGCGCGTGCTGCTCAACGGGGAGGATGCGTCTGGTTTGTCATTGTCGCGCGTCTCGCAGATCGTCGGCACGGTGCTGCAAGACCCGGAGCGGCAGATTTTGGGTGCGCACGTCTTCACTGAGGTCGCCTTCGGCCTGGAGAATCTGGGCCTGCCGCGCGACGAAATCCGCCAGCGGGTGGATGAAACGCTCGATTTTCTGGGCATCGCGCACCTGCGCAATCGTGAGACGTTTTCCCTTTCCGGCGGTGAGAAGCAGAAGGTGAGCCTCGCCGGGGTGCTGGCGATGCGCCCGAACATCCTGTTGCTGGACGAGCCGCTCGCCAGCCTCGATCCGGCTTCCGCGCAGGAGGCGCTGGCGCTGTTCCGCCGCCTGGCCGATGCGGGCGTGAGCATCCTTCTGGTCGAGCACCGGGTTGAGGATGCGTTAGGTATCCGCCCCGACAGGGTGCTCTTTATGCGGGATGGCAAAATCGCCTACGACGGTTCGTTGGACGGTGCGATGCAGGTGATGGACTATCGCCAGGTGAAGTTGCCCGCCCCCGTTGTGATCGAACGCGCCGCCAAGGTGCCGCTGCCCGCCTTCGAGCCGGCGATCAAGGCTAACGGGCGCGATCCTCTGGTGATTTTCGAGGATGTGACGTTTGCCTACGAAAGCGGTGCAGAGGTCATTCACGGCGTCAATATGACCCTTCGACAAGGGGACGTCGTGGCGATCCTCGGCCCGAACGGCGCCGGAAAGACAACGTTGGTCAAGCACGCCATCGGTCTGCTCAAGCCCAGCCATGGCCGCGTGCTGGTCGAGGGGACCGACACGCGGAAAATAAGCGTCGCGCAGATTGCACATACGTTGGGCTACGTCTTCCAAAGCCCCAGTCACATGCTGTATGCGCCGACCGTGCGCGAGGAGCTGGCTTTTGGACCGAAGAACCTGGGCTTTAGTGCTGAGGCTATCGAAGCGGGCGTCGACGCTGCTCTGGATGCGGTCAACGTGCGCGGCCTGGAGAGCTACCCACCGCTCTCGCTCTCCTTCGGGCAGCAGAAGCGGGTGAGCATTGCCGCGATTCTGGCAATGCACTCCAAAATCCTGGTGATGGACGAGCCGACTGCCGGACAGGATTACTGGAACTACATCGCCTTTATGGATTCCATTTTGCAGACGCCGGGATTTTCGGCCATTCTTTTCATCACCCACGACCTCGATCTGGCGATTTGCTACGCCAACCGGGTCGTGCTGATGCACGATGGGCAGATCGCCGGCGATGGCGCGCCTGCCGAAGTCTTGACGGATTTCGACCTGTTGGAGCGCTGTCGCCTGGTGCCCACGTCACTGCTCAGGGCGAACCTGGAGCATTTGTCGGTGACGGGACGCTTCCTGTCGGCGGAGGCGTTGGCGCATGCTTTGGTAGACAGGAAACGGTAGACAGTAGACGGGATCAGACGAAAGGAGCGAGGTCCTTCTTGGGGACTGAGCGCAGTCCGTTGGGTAGCCTGAAGGACTTTGCCTTTTGGTGTGCCGGCCTCGATTCCACACCTGGTAAGGATGCGTGCGGCGGACGCGCCGGGGGAGGGACGTGTTCTGCTGCTCTGTCATTGAAGGTATCGTATTCTAGTATTTCTATCGAAAGGAGATGAACGTATGGCTGAAAAATTGAAAACCAATCGCGCGCTTACCTGGCTGCTTGTGTTGGTTGTCTTTGTGGTGTTGTTGGCGCTTGCCAGCCTCCTCACCAGCGGTGACAAGATTCGGGGCATTGCCCCGATTGGCGTCACGGCGATCGGCCTCATCGGCGTTTTCGGCGTTTACCTTGCCACGGCGAAGAGCGATGCCTGGAAGGTTGAGACCCGGCAAGTCGTCTATATGGCGATCGGTGCGGCGCTCTACGGCGTTTTCAACTATATCTTCAATGTCATTCCGATGCCGTCTGTTAGTCAGGTGGCATTGAGACCCTCAATCTGTATCCCGGTCTTCTTCGGCTACGTCTTTGGCCCCGTGGTCGGTTTCTTCACCGGGGCGGTGGGCAACATCCTGGGCGACTTTCTCACCGGTTGGGGGGTGTATCCCGCCTGGGATGTTGGTAACGGCTTGATGGGCTTGGTGCCGGGGTTGGTGATGCTCTTCGCCGATAAGAAGCGCAGCCTCAACTTCCTGACCATCCTGGTCGGCGTGCTGATGGCGATTGCCATAGTGCTGGTGTTCCTCAATCCTCGTGTGCCGGGGCCGTGGACCGGTGAGATTGAGGACTTTTCCTTCTGGGCCTGGGCTTTCATCATTGGCGCTGCGGTGGTCATCGCCGGACGGTTTGTTCTGGAACGCTTCAGTGTGGACCTGGCGGCGGTGAACCTGTGGGGCACGTTGGGCATCATCATCGGCATTGGCTTCGCCTCCCTTGCCGACATCTGGGTCAACGGCTACAGCTTCGCTACGGCGATCATCGGCGAGTTTGCGCCGGCCGCCGGTCCCAACATTCTCAACTCGATGATCCTCACGCCGATTTTGTTGGCCGCCTACGATGCGATTCGAGGGCGTGTGGGGCGCGGATAGTATCTGGGGGAGCGGCGCGCTTCAACGGCGCGTCGCCCCTCGGTCGAGAAGGGGAATGAAATGCTGATTGCCTGGCGTTATCGCGAACGGGACACGATCATCCAGCGGCTGGATCCGCGGGCGCGGATTATCTTTATGCTGACGATGTTGTTCTCTGTCATCCAGTTCTGGGATTTGCGCATTTTGCTCATCTTCCTGGGCATTGCTCTGCTTCAGTTCTTCCTGGCAAAACTGACCTGGCGCGAGACACGCCGGGCGTGGATTTTGATCAGCATCATCATTCTTGTTATGACCACGCTGACGTTCTTTACCGGGAGAGGCGGCATTCAGTATGCCTACACCGAAGAGCATCTTATCAGGCAGCTTGGGCCTCTCTCCCTCCCCATCGTCGGGTGGCAAATCTCTGTGAATATCACTGTTGAGAAGATTGTCTTTGCCGTGAGCCAGCTCGTGCGGATGTACGCCATCACTGTGATGGCGATTACGATTCCCTACACGGTCAATCCCAGCCTTTACGGTGTCACCTTCCGCGGACTGGGGCTGCCGGATAAGTTCGCCTATGCGATGGACCTGGCTTTTCGCTTCGTGCCGACGTTGGCACGTGATTTTGCGATTACGCGCGATGCTCAACGCGCGCGTGGCTACGAGGTTGAGAAGCTCTCCGGCGGTATCATCGCCCAGATCCGCAAGCTCGCGCCGCTGCTGGTGCCGGTGACCATCAACGCGATTGTCGGCGCCGAGGACATCATCGACGCGATGGACTTGCGCGCGTTTGGGGTGCGTCCCCGCACGTGGGTTCACCAACTCACTTATGCCCGCGTCGACAAATTCCTCATCGCCATTGGCGTGCTGATTTTCGTTGCCTCGACGGTGTTAGCTTTTATGGGCATTGGGAGGTTGTGGTTACCGGCCTGGGCTTTGGCCTGGGCGCAATGATGCGAGAGGCAGGATGCAGGAGGTAAGAAGCACAGTTTCAATAGATCCAAAAATGCTCTCGTCAGATCCCCGTTCTGGTCTGGATCTGGCGATCCAGACCAAGCGAAATTGGATCTACTGAATTTACTCCTTATTCCAGCTTCGTTAGCATTTCCCGGACAAACGGCCACACGCCCGCTTTGTAGTAGCGATGGCCGCCTTCGCCGGTGTAAAGTTGGCAGTGTTCGGGTGGCGCCTCGGCGACTTCGTAGATGTGACGCAGGCGCTCGAACGCCTGTTTGACGGCGGGGTAGGGGAAGAGCGGGTCTTCGCGGCCGGCGACGGCGAGGAATGGGCGCGGCGCGATCAGCCCGGCGACGTCGTACATTTCCGCCGTCGCCATCATGCCGGGAATATAATTGCACTCGCAGTGGTGGACCGAGCCGATGGATGCCTCGAACGTGCAGAAGTAGCTCGCGGGTACGGCGACAGCGATGCGGGGGTCGCAGGCCGCCGCAAACAGCGAAACCGTCCCGCCGCCGGAATTCCCGGTGATGGCGATGCGTTTGGTGTCCATTTCCGGGCGGGTTTCGGCGTAATCGATCAGCCGCATCACGTCCCACACCCGCTCGCCGATGAGCGTCCGCCCGAACAGCAACGCGTGCATCTGCATCGTCCGGCACGAGGATAAGGCGTCGATCTTGATTTCGTTCCAGCGGCGCAATCCGGCAAAACCGCGCATATCGGGCACGATAGCGATGTAGCCCTGGCGCACGGCTTGTAATGCCACGTCACGTTCACCCTCGACGATGGACAGCCGCTCTTCCTCCGTATCCCACAAACCGGCGTAAGTGCGCTTGCCTGCTTTGCCGTGTCCGTGGGGTGTGATCACGATGGGGAGTTTTCCCATGACCTCCAACGGCCACAGGATGTAGAACGGTAACTCGAAGCCGGGTTCGGTCTGGACGATCCATGCCTCGCGGACGTGGTCCGACAGGGTTTCTTCGCTCATCTGGCGCGGGCGCAGGTTGCATGTCCCCCGACTGGCGATCGCATCCAGGCCGAGCATCGCTCGCAGGTGCGGACGGAATCGGCGCTGCCATGCCTCGAATTCGGTTTTCGTGGTGGCGCTGAAGGCGAACTGCCGGTGGGTCTCCATCGCCAACTGGTGTACGTAATTATCGGGTGTCAATGTCGATTTCATACTTCTCCTTCGAGAGCAGTCTCGTAGTCGTTAGTCGCATCGTCATGGCGTCATACGTCGTTTGACGGATTTTGTCTTCGTGCATCTCTGAGTATTGGACTGAACTGCCGAAGTCTATTTTAGCACAAATCTGTTATTGGCGAATCTGGGCCTTGTGAGTACAATATGGGCAAGGTTGGTCAGATTTTTCCGGAGGCTTACATCATGATGGCGCGTTATCGCTCAAATTGCTGTGCCAAAATTGCTCTTGTGTCATTTATCCTGCTCCTCACTGCTTGTGGTACCCCTACGCCTTCCGGCCCGGCGACGTTCAGCGGCGAGCTGGCTTACCCGTGGGTGACGCGGCAGTGCGACCTGGGGTATCGCATCACCGGCACGGAGGCCCATCGTAAAGCAGGCGATTTGATTATCGAGGAGCTGCGCGCGCAGGGGTGGGAGATTTACGAGCAAAAGTTTACCTATATGGATACTCCGGTGCGTAACATTCTTGCGTGGAAGGGCGAAGGTGCAGGCGCTGCAGGTGCTATCCTCGTCGGCGCGCACTATGACACGCGGCGTTCTGCCGATCAAGAAGACCCCTCGCAGCCGGTGATGGGGGCTAACGACGGGGCGAGCGGCGTCGCCGTGTTGCTGGAACTCGCGCGTTCACTTTCATGGGACACGAAAACCCAACGTATTTACCTGGCCTTCTTCGACGCCGAGGATAACGGGCGGCTCGACGGTTGGGATTGGATCGTGGGATCGTCGTATATGGCGGAGCATTGGGGCGAGGCGGGTGCGTCACCGTTGAAGGCCATGATTCTTGTGGACATGATCGGTGACGCCGATCAGCAGGTATACTACGAGCGCAACTCGGACCCCGGCCTCAGTCAGGCATTGTGGGGGATCGCCGGCCAGTTGGGGTACAGCGATCGTATCATCCCGGAATACCGCCACGCCATGCTCGACGATCATATCCCTTTCGTGCGGAAGGGCGTGCCCGCTGTCGATATGATTGACTTCGATTATCCGTACTGGCACACGACACAGGATACGCCGGACAAGGTTTCGGCGGAAAGTCTGGAGGCGATTGGACGGACTTTAGAGGTTTGGCTGGAATCCAAATAAGGAGGTCATTATGATAACAATACCCGAAACGCATCACGATTTGTTGAAGTCGAACGTGGCGATGCTGGCGACGATCGGGCGGAATGGCTATCCGCAGGTGACGGCGATCTGGTTTCTCTTCGATGATGACGGGATGATCCGACTGTCGCTGAACACTGCACGGCAGAAGGTGAAGAACTTGCAAGTGCATCCAGAGTGCACCATGTTTTTCATCGATTCCGCGACGCCATGGCGCACGTTGGAAGTGCGCGCGCGTGCCGAGTTGACACCCGATCCCGATTACGTCTTCGCCGACAAGCTGGGGCGCAAGTATGGCGCGGATGTGCGTAAGATGGACCGGCCTGGGGAGTCCCGCGTGGTTGTCACCCTGCATCCGGTCAAGGTCAACGCGCTGGATTTGAGCCGCCGGTAAAGAGCCGCAAAGATGGCGTTGTATGCTATAATGAAAATATCTACCGTTCATCGCCATAGGAGGGTGATTCGTTATGGAGAGGCAAGCTGTCGTGACCTACCCGCAAGGACTGCCCCAAGTGCTCCGTATGTCGGATGGAGAATTTGCTGAGGCACTCAGCTTTTACGCCGCTGCCAAACTGTATGAGCTAGGACGGTTGTCAGCAGGGAAAGCTGCTGCATTAGCCCAGATGACGCGCATAGAGTTTTTGCGCCGTCTGGCAGATGTGGGTGTACCGGCGATTAACCTGCGGGCTGAAGAAGTAGAGGCCGAGATCCACGCTGCACGGGAGTTGGCACGGTGACTCTTTGGGTTGTAGACACCAGCCCACTGCTGTTTCTTGCGAAATTGGAGCGTTTGGACCTACTACGGCAAGGAGCGGATAGCATTTACATACCACAGGCTGTTTGGGAGGAGGTGCGTGCCAAGCCCGATACTGCATATATTCAGATCAAACGTGCCGTTTCTGTCTGGTTGAAAGTTGCCACAGTGACGAATACTGAAGCGGTGGAACTGCTCTTGGCCGATCTGGATTGGGGTGAGGCAGAGGCTATCGTGCTGGCGAAAACATTCAAGGCTGACTATGTGTTATTGGACGACCTGGATGCTCGGCGTTTCGCACGGCGTGCTGGCTTGAAGCCGGTGGGGACGCTGGGTATACTGCTTGCCGCACGTTTACGCGGCGAGATTCCCCTGATACGGCTCGAAATTGACCGCTTACAGGCTCTCGGTTTCCGCGCAAGCACGGAGCTAATCAAGGCAGTCTTACAAGAAGCAGGAGAGTAACTTTACTTACAGCATCTCCTCCCAATTCGTCCCCACTTCTACATCCACTTTGAGCGGCACGATTAGCTCAAACGCCTGCCCCATCGCTTCGCGTAGCAAGGCGATGGCGCGTTCTTGTTCGTCCTCTGGCGCCTCCAGCACCAGTTCATCATGAACCTGGAGGATCATTCGGGTGCGTAGCCCGCTCTCCTTGAGCATCCGGTGGGTGCGCAGCATCGCCAGTTTGATGATGTCCGCCGCGCTGCCCTGAATCGGCGTATTGATCGCCATGCGTTGCAGGGCTTGGCGCTGTTGGGCAGGGATATTGCTGTCGGGCGCGAGTTCGGGGAAGAAGCGCCGTCGGTTGAGCAGCGTGTCCACGTAGCCCCGTTCGGCGACCTCGCGCTGCACTTGCTCCATATAGGCGCGCACGCGCGGGAACCGTTCAAAGTAGCGCTTGATGAAGGCGTCGGCTTCTTCGACGCTGATGCCCACCTGTTTGGAGAGGCCATAGGCGCTCTGCCCGTAAATCAGGCCGAAGTTCACGGCTTTGGCGATGCGCCGCTGCTCGTAGCTGACCTCTTCCAGCGGTACGCCGTAGACCGCCGCCGCTGTCGTGGCGTGGATGTCCTCACCGCGCTCAAAGGCGCCGATCAGGCCTTCGTCGCCGGAGACGTGCGCCATAACCCGCAGCTCCACTTGCGAATAGTCCGCGCCGATCAGTCGCCAGCCGTCTTCCGCCACGAACGCCCGCCGCACGCGCCGCCCTTCTGCCGAGCGGATGGGGATGTTTTGCAAGTTTGGGTCCGAAGACGACAGCCGCCCCGTCACTGTGCCGGTCTGGTTGTAGGATGTGTGCACGCGCCCGGTGTGGGGGTTGACCAGTTGGGGCAGGGCGTCCACGTAAGTCGATTTCAGTTTGGACAATTCACGGTGTCCCAGGATGGCATCGACAATCGGATGCTTACCTTGCAAATCCTCCAGGACGCCCGCGCGGGTAGAGTAGTGACCCGATTTGGTCTTGCTGATGCCGCGCGCCGGCAGGCCCAGGCGTTTGAAGAGCACGTCCGATAACTGCTGCGTGGAATTGATGTTGAATTCCGTGCCCGCATGCCGGTAAATTGCCTGTTCCAGTTCGCCTAAGCGCGCCGCCAGTTCTTGGGAGAGTGTCTCCAGCCAGCCCACATCCAGTTTCACACCCGTCATTTCCATATCGACCAGTACCGGCAACAGCGGCATTTCCAGGTCGCGGAAAAGCGTCGTTTGTTCGCGTTGCTCGAGTTCGGCTTGTAAGATGGTGGACAGGCGGAAGGCCATATCGGCGTCGGCGCAGGCGTAGGGGACGACCTGCGCGAGCGGGACTTGGTCCATCGTCTTCTGCTCGCGGCCTGTGCCGATCAACGTGGTGATTTCCGTCATCTGCACGCCCAGCCGCGCCCAGGCTTGATTTTTGAGGCCCAGGTTGGCGGAGTTGGGGTTGAGTACCCATTCGGCGATCATCGTATCGAACAAGTCGCCGGCGACGGTGAAGCCGTGGCGCTGCAGCACTTCGATGTCGTATTTGAGATTATGTCCAATCTTGGCGATCTGCGGATTCGCCAGCACGGCACCGAGGTGCTGTTGCACGGTTTTCAGCGGCAGAGCCGGTTCGCCGGCGGGCGCACGCACAGGGACATACCACGCCACGCCCGTCTGGTCGGTGCAGGAGATGCCCGCCAGATCCGCCCGCAGCGCGTCTGTGCTGGTTGTTTCGGTATCGACGGCGATGCGCGACGCTTTGCCGAGTCGCGCGGCGATTTCTGCAAGTTCCGCTTCAGTCACCACGGCGCGATAGTTGCCAAGGCTGGGGATCACGGTCGTTTGCGGCGCAGGCGCGATCTCACCGAAAAGCGAGAGCTGTTGACTCGCCGATTGGTCGATTTGCTGATGCGCCGGTTCTTCTGCCCCCGGCAGCCGCCGCACCAGCGTGCGGAATTCGAGTTGTTGCAGCAGCGCCAGTGCGCGTTCGCGGTCGTAGCCCTTGTCGGTGCGCGCCGCCTCGAGGTCGAGTGTGATTGGCGCGTCGCGCACGATGCGGCCCAGGCGCTGGCTGAGGTAGGCCATATCGCGGTTTTCGGCCAATGCCGTCTGGTACCGTGCGCTAAGCTCATCGAGATGCGCATAAAGGTTGTCCAGCGTGCCGTACTTTTGCAGTAACGTAATGCCGCCTTTTTCGCCTATGCCGCGCACGCCGGGGATGTTGTCAGACGTATCGCCCATCAATGCTTTGAGGTCAACAAGCTGCTGCGGTTCCAACCCGTATTTCTCGCGGACGGCCTCCGGTGTGTAGCGCAGGGTGTCGGAGAAGCGCCGCCCGGAAGTGAGCACGGTGACGTGCTCATCCACCAGTTGCAGTGCGTCGCGGTCGCCGGTGACGATGACGACGTCCAGCCCTTGCGCGGCGGCCTGGCGGGAGAGCGTGCCCAACACATCGTCGGCCTCGTAGTCCGGCAGCATCACGATGGGGATGTTGAGCGCGTCCACGAACTGGCGGACGCGCTCCATTTGGCTGCGCATTTCGGGGGGCATTTTCGCGCGGTGCGCTTTGTACTCGGCGTACAACCGCTCGCGGAACGATGGCCCTTTATCGAAGGTCACAATGACGTAGTCGGGCTGTTCGTCATGCAACACGCTGAGCAGCATTGACGCGAACCCGAAGGAGGCGTTTGTCAGCTCCCCTGATGAGGTTTGCATCTCGGCCGGCAGCGCATGGAAAGCGCGATAGGCCAGCGAATGGCCGTCTACCAGGACCAGTTTTCCCGCCATGGCGTCCTCCTGGGAAATCAGAAATGAGAAATGAGTAAAAGGCCCACGCCTTCATACTCATTTCTCTTTACTCTTTACTCTTCACTCTTCACTCTTTACTCTTTACTCTTTACCCCTTTTTACCGCTTGGCGATGATCAATCCTGAAGCCGTCCGCGTTTCGTCTTCCGGCGGCGCGGGAGGTGGGGTGGGCGGCTGGGGCGTAGACGGCTCCGCTTCTGGCGCTGCTTCGGGCTGGGGCGCGTATTGTTGCGCCAGTGCCCGGATATGCGCCAGTTGATCTGCCGTTTTGGCTTCGCCCTGTTCCCGCGACGCCGCTTCGAGGCCTTCCAGGAACTGGAAGAACTGCGGTTGCAGCATCTTCTGGTTGTTCTTGAGGATGGTATGCACTTGTTCGTCGGAGGTCGCCATCATCAAGCGTCGCGCCAACACGATTTCTGGCGGCATATTTTCTTCGGTAACCTGGTTGAGCACAGCGGCGATGCGCTGGAGTGCCTCAATGCTGTGCTTGTCGCCGCGATTGCGTGCCGCCGTCAGTTCGGAGCGCAGAACAAACGCGAACGTATCATCCAGTTCGGAGAGGTAGCTGCGCGCCATCTTGAGCGGGTCCTCTGTGTTGAGCAGCTTCTCTAGAAGTTCCGCGCGTGCGCGGGCAACGTCTTCGCTGGCTTCCATGATGGCGTCGCGGATTTCCAGGATTTGGCGGCGCAAATGCGTCAGATGCGCTTTCTCCTGCGGATCTTCTGTCGCTTCCATCCGGTAGACCAATTGTTGGAAGAACGAGTAGTCCATTAAACTCAGGCCCGATTGCACCAGGACTTGGAGCGTTTCTTCGTCTGGGGCGGCGATCAACGCCTCCAGAAGCGAAGCCTGCGTGGGATCGTCGGCAAATTTGCGAACGACTTCGGTGCGTTTGGCGAGTCGTTGACCGATAGCGGTATTGTCGACGAGATAGTTGTAGGCTTTTTCGACCTTGCCAAAATCGCCGCCACTTGCGCCGCCACTTGCGCCGCCGCTTGCTCCGGCCATTGCAATGACCTGCATGGTGTATTGCAACATACCGAAGAAATTTTCATCGAGCAGTGCTTCGTTGTCCGCAAGCAGGGCCGGCCATTCTTCTTCCAGGGCAGAGATGAACTTGTCCAGGAATTGGCGTTGTTTTTGACTGCGCTCCAGATCCTCCTCGGTCACGCCCTCCAGCTCCAACACGCGCTTGACGATATTTTCCATCGTGAGGAAAGTCTCTGGTTGGAAGAGGTAGCCCTTGCGTTCTTCTTGGGGTATGGAATCCATCAGTTGGCGGGTTAACTGCCCGGCCAATTTTTGGCGTTCCACTTCGCCGTTTCCTATCCCAAAGGGCAAGAACAACAGCGCCTTTTCCTTTTCCGGGTCGTGGTAGATGAAGGGGATGTTGAGCGCCCCGCCATTCCCACAGGATGGGCATATAGCGACATTGACAGCTCCGCTGAATATCCGGTTTTTCACTTCCGGATTAACGCGCACGTCGAGAATCTGTTCGACCGGCGTTTGGAAGCGCGTCCCGCAGACCGGGCACGCGACGGTGGCGAAATATCTTGGTGGCATTATCGTTACTCCTTGTGCAAAATTAGAAATGAGAAATACGAAATCAGTATCACATATCCAGGCTGATGGCGTCGGCTGGTGGCGTTTGTGGCGCTTCTGGCTCGGCAGCAATGTCTGGCTCGGCAGCGTGCCAGAGCGCCAGGCCCGTCTCCCGAGGGAGGGCGACGTAAAATGTTGCGCCCTGACCGGGGATGCTATCAACCCAACAGCGCCCGCCGTGGGCCTGCACGATCGCGCGGGTGAGATACAAGCCCAGTCCCGTCCCGGAGACGGCGCGCGTCTCGGGGCTGACGACGCGGTGGAAGCGGGTGAAGATGCGTTCTTGTTCTTCCAGGGGGATGCCCACACCTTCATCGCGTACCGAGATGACTACCTCAACCGCTGACGCTTCACCCTTGATCTCGACCACGCCACCGCGGGGCGAGTATTTGATGGCGTTCGAAACCAGGTTGTCCAACACCTGTTCCAAACGTTGCGGGTCTCCGCGCACGGTGGGGAAGTCGTCTGCCGGCGTGAAATCCAGAATGAGCCGATGTTGTGTGGACTGAGGGGCATAGCGTTCGACGACGCGGCGAGCGATAAAGCGCAAATCCACATCCTCCACGTCGCGGAAGGGCAGCCCACCGGCTTGCAATCGCGAAGCATCCAGCAGATCATCCACCAGGCGCGCCAGGCGATCCGACTCTTCGGTGATGGACTCCAGCATCTCCTCGACCAACGCCGGGTTGCGGCGCGCTTCTGGACGGCGTAGCGTCTCGGCATAACCTTTGATGATGGAGACCGGCGTTTTCAGCTCGTGCGACACAACGGAGATGAAGGTATCTTTGAGCACATCGGCCTCGCGGAAGCGGGTGATGTCGCGCACGTTGCTGATGATGTTGAGTAGCCGTCCATTGCGACCCAATAGCGGCGCATAGGTGATGCCCACCGAGACCACACTGCTGTTACGCCGGCGCAGTTCACCTTCCACATAAAGCGTGCGGCTGCTGGCCGCCCCACGCCCTAGCGTTGCACTGCTTTCGCGTGAAGGCCAGCCTTGTTCTATGGCTTGTGTGAGCGTCATATCGGAGTTCTGCCGCGCCCAAACGATGACGGCATCGTGGTGCAGGCCTACCGCTTCCTCGGCGGTCCAGCCGGTGAGCGAAGCCAGCGCGCGGTTCAGACGTTCGATGCTCAGGTCGGGCCGCAGGACCATAATGCCGTCACCGCTGGATTCGAGCAAGGCATCCAATCGCCCGCGCTCGGTAACGGCTGCCTCGTACAACTGCGCGTTGTTGACGGCGATCGCGGCATAATCGGCGAAACTCTTGAGAATCAGGCGATCGTCCGGCGAGAAGCTCAGGCTATGCGAACGGAAAACGAACAGGACGCCGAGAAAGTCCTGGCGCTGTTCCCCCCCGGTGCGGCCTGCACCGCTCTGCCAACCCGCGTCGGCTGCATTGACGACCATCGGCAAGGCCACCACCTGTCGCAGGAGCAGTCCGGTTTCCTCGGCGATCTGCGCGAGCTTTTCTGCCAGATTAGGGATGGTGAAATCTTCTGCTTTGTCCACGACGGGCACACCTTCGACCAGCGGTTGAAAGGCATCGACCAACGCGGGTGGCAGGCCGTAACTGGTCCAGGAGGCAAATTCTCCATCCGGGTTGTATAGCGCGATCAATCCCGATTGGCCTTGCAGCATATCCACCGCAGCCTGCAAGATCAGGCGCAGCACTGCGCGCACGTTCAGGCGCGAGATCATCGCCTGCGTGATGCTCAGCAGGTAATCGCGCTGTCGGATGCGATAGTCCAACAAATTCAGTGTCATGCCGGTATTTCCTAGAAGAAGGTAAAGCCTTTTGCCATCTGCAGGGCGATTTGGCTGACCACGCCTGGGTATATTCCCAGCGCCAGCGTTGCGCCGATCAAAATCATAATCAGGAGCAGCACGACGAAATCCTCCTGGCTGCTATTGCCGGGAGTGGGCGGTTGTCCTGCCGCCGTTTTGGGCAGTGGCGTGAAAAGGGTGCGGGTAACGCTGATCACGCCCATCATTACCCCCGCGCAGCCCAGTAAGGCCAACACGGCCTGGAACAGATTTGTGTTGGAGATCAGACGATAGAGCCCCCAGCGCGCGGCGAAGTTCAACGAAAGCGGGAATCCCGCCATTGCAATGCCGCCGACAACGAAGGCAACCGCCCGCCAGGGGGCACGCCAGCCGGCGCCTTCCAGGCTGATGACGCCTCTGGCGTTGTGGGCGGTACTGTCATTACCACTGCTCAAACGCTTCAGCCCATCCAGCCCCATCGTCATCAAGCCCAATGCCAGAGGCCGCGCCATCAATATCATCACGGTGAGGGCTACCCCGGCGACCTGTCGTGTCCCCAATGCCATGAACATCGCCCCATTGTCAACAAGCGTCGCGTACCCGATCAGACGACCCAAACGCCGCTGTGCCGCCGCCAGCGCCCCCCCGATGATCATCATTAACAGGCCGATGGTGGTGAAAAGTGAGCTAAAAATGGCTTGCTGTCCCAACCAGGCATAGGATTCCAGGTATGCCAGCAGCATGAACCACACCGCGCCCATGTTTACGGTGAAGAGGAAAGTCACCACCGGCGGCGAGCCATCGGTGGCGATCGTGGAAAGCCATGCCTGGAAGGGCACTGCGCCAAGCAAAATGACGAAGGATAGTCCCAACAGCACGGTCGCGCTTTGTAGCAATCCGGTATCGTTAGGAAAGATGGCGAAGAGTTCCAACAGCAACTGGGTGATCATCAGGCCGGGCAACGCCAGGGTAACGTAGGCGATGTAGCGCGCGCCGCCCTTGCCACTTCCACCGCCATACCGTCCACCGACCGGCTCGTGCAGGGGGAAAACAGACAGCACGGCAGCGATCTCGATCAACAGGGCTGTGTAAACGACCTGTTTGACCATCATTGCACCGGCCAGCATGGCGACCATCATCAATCCGGTAGGGAAAAAGTTGGAATGTGGCAGCAGACGCCAGGCGATGACAAACAGTCCGGCTGCCGTCAAGAAGATGAAGCTCAACGGCAGGCGATCGACCGGTTCGACGACCAATTCACGGCCCAATAAATAAAACGGCTGCTCTACGACGACATTGAATACGCTGAGCGACAGCAGTTTGTCGATCAGCGGGGCGGACATCACCAACAACCCGCTGAAAAGTGCCGTAACCGTGGCTAGAAAAGCCGTGATTGCCGTCCAGCGTCGCAGGATCTGCAACACGACAGCCATGGCCAGTGGCAGGCCAATCAGGACGACAGGGCCGGGGAGCGTCATTCGGCCACCTCGACCACGGCGAGATAGGAGAACGCCAGTCCAACGAGCAAGTTGACCATCACCAGAAGCCCCGTCACCAGCAGTCCCGGGTCCTGCGAGGAATAAAAGATATCCAACGCTGCCAGCAGATTGAGCACGCCGACCCCGACGACCATCACGTCATTTTCCTCTGTGCCGATGAAGAGCACGGCCAGAATGATCAAGATAAAACAGGCCAGCGCCAGTTCTGCGGAGATAAACGGCAGAGGATATTTCTCTGCGGCCAGATAGGCAACGACCGTCATCACGAGCAATGAGAGGATGCGGAAGGGCAGGTTGGATGCCCAGCGAAAAGGCCGTTCGCGCGCCGTCCGCACGCCGTTATCCGGCATCTCGCTTTGTTTCCGCGCTTGCGCGCGGGCGATTGCGTTGGCGCGCACGCGCGCACTGATTAAAAACGCGCCGCAGATGAGCCACCCGACCAGGATTTTCAGCAGCGCCATCTCTGGTCGGGTGTCGAAAATCCGGGCGAAAAGGATGCCCACCAGGAAATACTGCGCGATCAAGATCAGGAAACGGATGCGCCATACGTTGATCAGATAGATGCCTGCGCCGGCAATGAAAATCGCCCAGGCTGCCGGCGTCGAAGCGAACGAAGAGACCCGATCCAACCACGCATTGAATGGATTCATTGGTTTCCTACCACCAGCAAGATCAAGAGCAGGATCAGCAATGACCAGAGCAGCGATGCGCTTCCTTCTACCACATCGGCGGTGATGCGCAGAACGCCGAGGAGATGTTCGGTGCCTCGCCATATTGAGCGATAGAGCCACTGCAGATCGAAAAACTCCATTATGGGTTGAAGATAGTGTGTGCGTTCGCGCAGCGGCTTGCCCCACCGCACCAAGATACCGGCGCCCAGGATGCTGAGCAGCCAGAATCCAAACCCAAGCCACGAAAAGGGTGTCGGCTCGACAAGGAGTGTCGCGGCAATCAACATTGCCGCAATGATACCCAGCCCGCCGATCATCGCAATGCGCTGCCACATCGTTGGCGGCGTGACGGCGCCGCGCGCGAACGGGGCCACGCGCTGAATAAAGATCGCACCGCTACAACTCATCCCCACGAGCAGCGCTGCTCTCAGCGCCCACGGTAACTCCTCGATCAATTGCCCAAAAACACCACTCACAGGGGACGGTGGCGCGCCCAGGAAAAACAGCACGGCCAGCCAGGTCGTCCACGTCCACGCGATGGCCTGCCGGTCACGCCCGCGTCCCAGGGCCAGCAGTGCGCCGCCGGCAGCCCATAGCCCGGATACGAACAGTAACAACGACGCCGATCCGCTGCTGCAGGCTCCTGTCACCAGTCCGATAAACAGGGCAAGGCAAGCGCCGGTCATCGTCGGCTGACGCCGACCGCCCCATGCGATCAGTGCATTCCATAACATCGCCAGGACGCCCCATGTCATTACCCACTCCGGTAAGCGTTCGACGCCTGGCAATGTCATCAGCCGGTAGAGCAAGGCCATGCCTGTCACCGGCCCCATAAAGTACACCAGACTAAGCGAGCGTGTCAGGCCGAGACCTTCTGGAAAGGTAATCTGGAAAGGGTAGAAGCCGATCCGCATAAAGGCAGCCACGAGGAGCAGCGTTAACATCGATGGGCTGGGCCACATCAACCACCACAACTCACTGACGCCGCTTTGCAGCATGTAAAGCGAGACGGCCCACAGGGTCAAGGAAGCGATGCCGTGCAGGGCCATCCCGAAAACGACGCGTTCGCTATTCGCACCGGACATCAACCCGGCTATACCCCACGCCAGATCAAAAACTGCCCACATTGCCAACATGGTTAGCAACGAGCCGCTCATCAACGTCAGCCAGGTGAGGACCAGGATGGTCATGACCACGATTTCTGACAGCCGGGGAGTTTCCCGCCGTTCGGCTACTTCAAACCAGGCCATCCCGCAGAAAATCAATGTCACCATCAGGCCTAGCCACCACACCGCGGGCGTCAAGTCCAGCAGAATCTGCCCGCCCAGGACCGAGCCAGGTGCCCACAACGATGGCAGCCAGCGTCCCTGTTGGGGCAACAGTAGCCAGAGGAAAGCGAGCAATGTCAACCAACCGGCGTTTACAGGTTTGCGCAGAAAGTGCAGTCGAGGGATCGCTGATATGCCTAGCAACAGGACCCCGCCAAGCAGGCACGTGTATAGAATCAGTGGAAGAATATGCTCCATACTGTTAGACTCCAAAAGGTGATTCTAACACACAAAATCCCGATGACAAGCCTGAGGTTGTTGTGGGTACATTTCAGAATGGGGGTGACTTTTCTTAAATTGCACCGCAGAGCACGCA